>NZ_NWQG01000026.1:0-30740 GCF_002529485.1 Mesorhizobium sanjuanii | reverse complement strand
CCCCTGTTCCAGTCGCAGAAGCTCCTCTGCATTGGTTGGCGGCTGGTGAGCTCGATCATCGAACAGCGGCCGGAGCGCCTCGGGAACCTCAGCGCTGAAAGAAGGCGAGGCGGCTTGCTCATCCTGCCATTGCTGAAGCACTTCGCGGAGCCCCTGGTCCAGTCGCTGAAGCTCCTCTGGATTGGTTGGCGACTCGTCAGCTTGATCGAACAGCCTCCGGGCCTCGGCAAGGTGCTGCTCAACGCCCACTTGCCTGGCCTGGACCGCTTGATCCTCTTCCAAGCCGGCGTCCTGCACCTGCGGCAAAGCTGTTACACGGGATGGATTACTATTTCGCGGGTCCACACTAGCCTCACATCAAACTGTATCGTCAAAAATCCTGCGCCAATTCACGCAGCGGGTCATCGAGTTGAGATTCTGCCGAGAGCCCCTCGTCCGCTATCGTCTAGGGTACCGGCTCCGGGAGGGCGCCTGTCTGGCTTTCGAAGATGCGTTTAAGGATGCGGTCCGAAAAATATCGCACCTTCCTCAATTGCAATGGTGGCAGGCCTTTGATGAGAACAATCTCGTAGTCTTCATCGAGCAGCCGAACCTGTTCGGGACGCAGCAGCGGTGCACCTTGATGCGAATTCTGAATGTTCCAATCGAACGTTCGCGCCTGGCTGGCAAGGCCGTGAACGGGATTCGAGGAGAAACCGTCACTTACCATGGCCGAGACCTCAACGGCCGGAGCGATCTCTGCTTCTGGAGGCAGCCATTAGATCCTCGCGGGCGTGATTATAGGGGTGACTTAGGGACTGCCCGATTTCACCACCCCGCCGCAGCTGTTGACGGGAGGTTTGCGGGCCTACTGTATCACGGACTGAAGCCGCAATACCTGCTATGTGGTCGTCCAAATTCGCATTCCGTTCCTCTACTGCATGCTGCGGCGGAGGCATGTGCGGCAAGATATCTTGCATGCCGGGAACTGCGTGAGCTTGGGCCTGTTGATTTGCGTCGAACTGGTGATACACCGCCAATTCCGGCGGCTCGACAGGAGGCCGGGGCAGCGAGTCCAGTTGGTTGGCGGCCACCAGAACTGATTCCACTGCGTCTTGGTGCGTGCGCGAGGAAGGATCCATTCCGTAGGCTCCCTGAATCATCAGTGATGCGATTTCCTTTTGTTGGTCTTCAGGAATACGGGACAATGCGTTGCGTACACTATCAGCGAACTCGAGTGAGATCACTTGTACTTCTGCATATTTTTTCCACGATACGGGTGCGTTTTGCTTCCGGCGCAAATCGTTGGCAGTCTGTTCATTTGTGTCCGGATGCACGAACGGAATCAACCCCTCAACACGGTTTTTCAGGAATTCGGCGGTGCTTTTGTCCATCGACCAATGACCTTCCTTGACCGGCACTCCGCTCCATGCGCTGTCTTTCAACCGAACAGCGGGACCGTTGGCCCAGGCATCCATAACCACGGTCGACCTCGGGTCGCGGCTTCCGCGCCGCAGTTCGTTCCAAATGTGACCCGTCTTGACTGGGATCTCATCACTTTCGTCGGTTATCTCTTTCATTGACACGGAAGCACTAGAGGTCGTACTCCGCTCGTCGGCCGCCATGTGTGGGGCGTGGACGATAGCGGAAAGGGGAGCGGTCTGATTGCAGCACGCCGCTCCCATGACTACGGCCACTGCAACCTTAATGTTGTCGTCTGCTCCCATCATTGCAACCGACGATCCGATGCTGTTGTGGCCGTGAGAGGGAATGTCGTCCACCTTAACGTTTCCCCGGCCATGCTTGAGCAGCAGGCGAACGTCGTGAACTGTTTGCCCCGCTGTCGCGAGTCTTATCGGGCTGGTGACGTCGTCACCGACGACACACGCTCCCATATGATAGGCGGCCTGCTGGATCTGATGTGGCTCCAGAGGCGCATCTCCGCCCCGTCGCAACCTGTCGGCAGGCGTGCCCACGGAGACCCTCAGCGCTGCCGTGGATTCTCGCGGCGACTCTTCCGTGTCATATGTGGCATGTCGAGTCGATCCGGAGGATTTGGAGATGCAAATTCCCATAGCCGTTCACCTGTAGTGGAGTTTCTGATCGCCGAGGGACGGATACGCGAGACGGGCGCTTAACCGTCAGTGTCATCTGGATGAGCTTCCATCAAGGGTGCCGGCTCCGGGAGGGCGCCTGTCTGGCTTTCAAAGATGCGTTTAAGGATGCGGTCCGAAAAATATCGCACCTTCCTCAGTTGCAATGGCGGCAGACCTTTGATGAGAACAATCTCGTACTCGTCATTGAGCAGCCGAACCTGTTCGGGACGCAGCAGCGGCGCACCTTGAAACGAATTCTGAATGTTCCGGTCGAACGCTCGCGACTGGCTGTAGGAAATCGATTTGGCTTCAAACGTGTATTCACCGATGGCTTTGGAAATGTAGGTTGGAGTCTCGTCATCGGCCGTGGCCATGAACACTTGCAGTCCGGTATTGCTGAGAAAATTCTGCTTACCAGCCTCTCCATAAGCCCCCGTTAGTGCCGAAAGGCTTTGGATGATGAGCATGAAACGCCCCTTGTAGCCCGCGATAGTCGTAATTGCGGTCTCGATCGCCTCCAGCTTCCCCAAGTGCTTGAACTCATCGAGCAGAAAGAGAACCTCGTGCTTTTCGTCCTGGCGGGGCAGCGACCGCTGTAGAATTGAAACGGTTTGCTGAAAAAATAAGCGTATCAAAGGCGCGATCACCTCAAGGTCGTTCGGACCAACGCAAAGATAGATGCACGTTCTGCGACGGCGAAGATCATAGACCGAAAAGTCCGAGCGACTTGTAGCCGCCTTGACAGCCGGATCCGCCCACAAGTTGAGCCCGCCATCGCCGAGCACGGACGTGTAGGAGGTTAGGATTTTTGTATCGTTCCCCGCCATGTCGTCGAAGATGCGTTGTGCCTCTTTGTTCCGGGTCTCCATGGCGAGCTGCGCGAAGAGCTTAAACTTCTCCCCCGGCTGAGCGAACAGATCATAGACGGCGCCGATTGTTGGCGTGCCCCGCTCGATGCAGGCAAGGATCCCCGCGACAAAGATATCTCGCGCGCCGCTGACGAAACCTTCCGCCCCCTCCCCCTTGGCCGTGATCAGGTTTGCGGCCAAGCGGCGGGCTTCGGTGAATTGCAGCTGCGGAGGCAGCGCTATAAGGTCCAACAGCGGATTGTAGCAGTTGGTGCGCCGCTCCGAATCCAGCGGCGCGAATTTGAACACTTCGTGGCCTGCGGCTTTGCGCGCCCTAGAGGTGAGCTCAAAGAGCTCCCCCTTGACGTCCAGAGCTATCACTGAGCCTTTGAATGTAAGGAGCGTTGGAATGACTATGCCGACGCCCTTGCCAGCGCGGGTCGGCGCAACGATGAGGCTGTGAGGCTGCTCGCCATTGGTCAGGTAATAGCCAGGCCAGAAAGGACCACTCGTCTTCCCGAAGACCGGCCCTGTCACGCCACGGTATCGTCGCAGATATCCCGTGCGTCGCATTTCATCCACTCGAGCCCAACGAGCGGTCCCGTGGTGTTCGAGCTTGCGGCGCAATACGAACTGCTGAATCAGCAAGACAACCGCGGATGTCGAGAGCACGATAGCCGCGCCCTGATAGAAAACGGGGGTTGCGAAACCCAAATAGAAGGGCGTCTCAAACCAAAAGGCACGGACATCAAACGCCATCAGAGCCTCGCCGCTACCCCCGTGGCGGAAGGTTGCGTACAGACTCGCCGCACAGAACCCCAAGGCGAGTGAGCACGCGATGCTAATGGCTATGTTGGGGGACGTCGTTTTTGTAGAAGACATTGTTCCATGGCCGAATTAGCCGTGCTGATGCTGCGCTTGCTTTTGACACCGAACCGAGGTCGCGATGCCGACGCTCGACAGATCGATGCCGCAGCGGGTGGTGCGATGCTTGCATCGCGCCACCCGGCAGACGTGGATTTTGAAAGTTTCACTAAGCAGATACGTCGACGGCCAGGGAATTGGAAACAGCAAGGCCGTGAACGGAATTCGGGAGAGGAAGCGTTACTGCCATGGCCGAGACCTCAACGGCCGGTGCGATCTCTGCTTCTCCTAGCCTCCATTAGATCCTCTCGGGCGTGATTGTAGGAGTGGCTTATGTCCCGGCCGACTTGACCACCCCGCTGCAGCTGTTCGTGGGAGGTTTGAGGGCCAACTGTATCACGGACTGCAGCCCCAATACCTGCTATGTGGGCGTCCAGATCCGCACTGCGTTCCTCTGCTGCATGCCGCGGAGGAGGCATCTGCGGCAAGATGTCTTGCATGCCGGGAATTGAGTGAGCTTGGGCCTGTTGATTTGGATCTAACTGGTGATACATCGCGTACATAGCATTGGATGCTGTCGACCTGACGTGGCCATCCGGATCGGTAGCCAATTCAGCGGCCTGATCAAAAATGCGAGCTTTATTTTCAGCGTTAAACTTGCTGAAGTTTTGCGCAGCGTAAAGCGCTCCGATAGCTTGCGAAGGTGGGTCCATGTTGCCAATGCGATTAACAATACTATCTTGTGTCTCTGGCCGAAGGTAATGAGACACATTACTGACTGCTCTGAATTGCTCCAATGCTACTTCATCCGAGGTGTGTCCCAACCCGGCAGTCAATTTATCCCCCAGATCGACGGCTGATCGTCCAAGCTGATTGGTCCGCGTTTCAAATCTCGCGAGGTCAGTTTCTGGCTCGGTTCGAGTGCCCCGAACGGCTATGCGCTCTCGCCTCCCGAGTTCTTTGAAGGTCCCAAGATTTCGCGCTGTATCGCGCGGGTTAGCGCTTACCAGCCGTTCTGCAACATCGGTCAATGGTCCGTATGGAAGGTCACGGAGGGTACTGCGATTCCCCACGTCTTGGGATGAACTTGCAGCTGCGCGTGCCCGTTTGTTATCGCGATCCATTGCTCGGCCTCCAAAGTGGTTAAGTTACCCAATCAGGGTACCACCGACGCTTGACCTGCTAAACCGATATGAGGTTACAGTTGTAGTCTGGCAGAAGCTTCTCCCAACTCTGGGATACGCCGAGAGCCGTAACCGGGGCAGATTTCCGGGCGGAAGGGGTTTGCGGCGAGAGCGTTCGTGATTCACCGTTTGCGTGACGCATCAGGATCGTCTCGTATAAGAGAGTCCGTCGCGATACGCCCCGCGAATGACGATGGTACCTTCGGCTTGACTTATCCTTCGCGCTCTGCGGGTCCGACGAGAAAATCAGCCTACCTTGCTGAGACTACCTGCGGAGGACTTGCCGCTACGGCGGTCCTGCTCGATCTCGTACTTGATCTTCTGCCCGTCAACGAGGTTTGAAAGTCCAGCCCGTTCTACAGCTGAAATATGGACGAAAACGTCCTGACCGCCGTCATCGGGCTGGATGAAGCCAAAACCTTTGGTGCTGTAACCACTTCACTGTTCCGGTCGCCATATCTGTGTATTCCTTTGTGGCCAGTGCGAACCAGACGGGCCGTGAAGCCGATCCTGTTCATATTTCGTAGAGTTAAACCCAGCAAAAACCAGAATTACCCACCTCGGGGTTGCGGCGCGAAAAGCCATTGCTCTGTTTGGGAACGCACCGAACAGGTGCCGGTGAGCTTGAGCGCAACGCGCTGCAAGACGCTCGAGTGCCGAGGAATCTCTCCGACAAGGATACGTCTGAGCCGCCCAGTATGCCGGCTCGGCAACCACCCGAATGGATCGAAGCCGATCTGCAAAACGGATGGTGAGAGCGTTGGCTCGTTTCCAACCCATCCTGTCTCACCAGCGCGGACGCCTGGACGGATGTCAACGCCGGAAAAAGAACCGCATCGATTGGTCCCGCTTGCGGCCAGCTCCAGTCGGCCGCTCGATCGCAAGCGTGGTTCGAGGAGGAAGCTCTCCCAGGTGCAATGCGAGGAGACGCTGGTCCAACTCCTTGTCGGCTGCCGTAAGGCGGTGGTTCAGGCGAAGGTAGTCCATCCAGGTCGGGGTGCGGAAGGTTTCTGTCCAACGCGAAGGCTGCTGGAGGTCGCGCTGGAGATTCCAGTGTCGCGCACCAACGCCGCTTTGTACTCGCCGCCGTTCCCGCATCTGCTCCAGGAACGCTTCGACATTTGCTTCGGGTATTGAATATTCGATCTTGGCGACGATCGGCCCGCTTCGGGGCTTCAAATCCAGGGCAACCTGAGGCGTTTCGAAGCCAAGAGGAGCCTGATCGGAATCTTTCCATTGACGGATGGGCAGCAGGAAGCCGGTGCCAGCGACCAGCAGCAGCGCGCCACCTGAAAGCTCCAGAGCCGAGCTCAGCGAATAGCTCTCGGCCACCGTACCCCACAGCCAGCTGCCAGCCGCGATGCCGCCGGATGAAAGGGCATAATAGATCGAGAGCGTGCGACCAACGACCCACCTTGGACTCGCCAACTGGACGCTTACGTCCAGCCCGGTCCAGGTCACGACCCAGCCCGCGCCGCCGAGCGCCAGCGCGATAGCCGCCACCGCCACCGAGGGGGTGAAAGCAAGCGATAGACAACAAGCCGCACAGGCGATGCACGACAGTGTCGTCAAACGTTCCTGGGACAGCCTCCGTCTCAGAATGTTGTTGCAGATGCCGGCGAACAAGGCGCCGGTCCCGAAGCCGGCCATCAGGATGCCGTAAACGACTGGCCCTCCCCCCAGCTGATCGCGGGCGACGAGAGGCAAGAGCGCTAGTATAGAGATGCTCGTCAGCCCAAAGAGGGCACCGCGGGCAATTGCTGCCTTGATTTCGGATGACAGGGCAGTGAAGCGCGCTCCGTCATGGATCGCCGTGGTCAATGGTTCACTCGGCAGCGGTGACGAGCGAACATGCCATTTGCAGCGCCCTATGGTCCACAGCAGCATCAGATATGTAAGTGTCGCCACTGCGAAAGCCGTCAAAGGGCCAAAGGAAGCAACGACGACGCCACCGAGAGCGGGGCCGATGCTTCGGACGGCGTTATATCCGACCGAGATAAGCGTGACGGCGGCCGGAACATCGCGCTTTCGCAGGATATCGCCAACCGACGCGTGCCAGGCGGGGTCGGTGAAAGCGGCGCCTACTCCGGCCAAACAGCTGAATGCAAGAACCATCCATGGATTGAAAATTCCGAGACCTGCAAGAACAGTCAGCATCGTCGAGGACAATGCTATCACGCACCAGCCAGCGAACATGAGATTGCGGCGGCTGTAATTGTCCGCTAGGGCGCCGGCGATAATTGACAGGAGGAATGTGGGCAAGGTTGTCGAAGCCTGCACCAAGGCGACCATCACATCCGATGTCGAAATGGTCGCCATCAGCCAACTGATGGCAACCATTTGAATCAGCCACCCTAGACTGGATACCTGTGTGGCAATCCAGATCGGACGGAAAGTTGAATTCTCGAGCGGCGCGAACGTTGCCGATGACACCGGATTAACTTCTTCACGCGCCACCCCGCTCATTGGGCCGAGCCTCCCTTCGCTGCCAGTTGTATGAGATTTCTCCCCGCCCACGTGCCCATGGAGGAATGGCAGGATCAGGGCATTTTATCTGCGCAACGCAAGTTATTTTTGCCTGGCCGAAGCTGTGGCAGAACCGAATGCTTCCGGTGGAGCTATCGTTCCGCTATGCGGGACGAGACCGGTTCGATCCTGTCGTTGTCGATCCCCGACCACGTTACAATTTCGTCAGTTTGACGTTCCTTAGCGTCTCCAACCAAGCCACGTCCTGGGCATCGACTTCCCTTCTGGTGATCACGAGCTCCCGCGCATTGAACCGCCTCGCCAAGGTGGATCAGTAGTCTATCTTTGGCGTAGGTATTCAGCAGCCTGCTAGGCGCCCGCCGCCACGTGCGGGCGACGTCGGCATCAACCGGCGGGCAGATGCGCCGAGGGCAACAACCGCGCCTGACGCAACGCCGCCAGATCAGCCGAGCCGGTGCAGAAGCAGGCAACGGCCAACTGGCGGATGACGATCTCGAAATGCGCGACAACCGCCTCGGTGGACACCGTCGCCGCGCGCAGCACGCCGGCCGCCTGCCCGGCGATGTCCGCGCCCAGGCGGATGGCCTTGGCCACGTCGACGCCGTCGCGGATCCCGCCCGACGCGATCAGCTTCACAGTTGGCAGCGCCCGACGTACCGCCTGCACGCTGGCCGGGGTCGGAATCCCCCAGTCGGCGAACGCCATCGCCACTGCACGGTCGGCGGCATCGCGGGCGCGCTCGCCCTCCACCGCGGCCCAACTGGTGCCGCCGGCGCCGGCGACATCGATGACCGCCACGCCCGCCTTGACGAGCGCGCAGGCCACCGAGGCGGACAGGCCCGACCCCACTTCCTTGGCCACAATCGGCACGTCCACGCTGCGCGCGGCGCGAGCGATCTGCGCCAGGACGCCGCGCCAGTCGCGGTCGCCCTCCGGCTGTACCGCTTCCTGCAGCGCATTGAGATGGACGATGAGTCCATCGGCCTCCAGCGCATCCACCGCCCGGCGCGCCAGGTCCAGGCCGTCGGCCTCGCGCAGTTGCGCGGCGCCGATATTAGCCAGCAAGGGAATGTCTGGGGCCATGCGGCGCAGCGCGCGCGTCAGCCCCTGGGAGTTGCGGGATTGCAGGCTCACGCGCTGCGAACCGACGCACATGGCGATCCCCAAGGCTTGTGCTGCCTCGCTCAGATGCCGGTTGATGGCCTCGGCGCGTGGCACGCCGCCGGTCATGGAGCTGATCAGCAGCGGCGCGCGCATGGTCTTGCCCAGCAGCGAGGCGCGCAGGTCGATCTGCGTCAGGTCCAACTCGGGCAATGCGCAGTGTTCGAAACGGATGTACTCCCAGCCGGCGGCGACCGTGGCCGGCGCCGTTCGCCGATCCAGCACGATGTCCAGATGGTCGTCCTTGCGCCGGCTCGGGATGTTGTCGCTATCGCTCATGCTCGCTCCATCCGTCGCATCGGGGGACGGCGTTGCATCGGATCGGACCGACGGCAGCGCACGCACGCAGCCGCATCCCGCCGTTCAGGCGGGCGCACGCTGGCCTCCCCCCGCAGCATCGCTGCGGTAGCGGCTGGTCGAGGTCTGGTAGTACTGCGCGCGGATGGCCGCCATTGCCTCGATCAACGCTCCCCACGGCGCGGGAAAGCGTTCTTCCGCCATCACCCGGTGCAGCATTCGCGTATGGCCGGCCAACTCGTCGTTGAGGAACTCCACCACAGGCATAGCCGGATAGCGCTGCCGCAGCAGGATCGCCGCGTTGTCGGCCTCGCCCGCCGACCTGTCCTTGTCGCGTCCATGCAGATCGTTCTGCAGGCGCCCTATCGCGGAGATGAGCCGCAGGACCTGGCGAAACGCCGGACGCGCGCGCAAGGTCGCCATGTCCAGCCCCCACAGCAACGACAGGCAACAGAACACGTTCGTGTAGGCGATCGAATCGATGCCGTTGTGCAGGTACTCGGCGTAAGACCAGCGTTCCGCCCCTACCGCCTGCGCGTGTCCGGCGCGCAGCGCCGCGCAGTAGCACCGGGTGTCGTCGAGCAGCCGAGCATAGTCGCGACGATCGTAGGCGAGCGCGGCCAGCGAAGCGCGCAGCACAGCGCAGCCCTCGAATCCGGGGAGCGCGCACGGCACGCCCTGCCCCAGCGCCTGCTCCACCGCGGCGAGCTCCTCCGGCGCGATCAGGCCAAGGTCGTTGCAATCGTCGAGCCAGAACAGCAGCGCCAGTTCGCGATAGAACGCCACGATCAGCGTTTCGGCCTGCGGATCGCGGCCAGTGCGGGCGCTGGTGTCGCGCAGGCTCGGGTGGATGCGCTGCAGGATGTACTGGCCGCCCCTGACCGCTTCCACGGCATGCTCGTCGGCGAACCCTGTCAGGGAACGCCCCCACTCCAGCACCTGCTGCAGCGCGCGTTCGGTCTGGATCATGGCGCCGCTCCTGCTCCCTCGGCCAGGACACGCCGCCCCCAACGAAGCGCCAGCCACAACCCGGCGAGTTCGGCCACGCGCACGACCCGGGTGGGGCAATACAGTTCCTTGCCGATCCACAGCGCCGTCTGCGGCAATGCATGCGCCACATGGCGAGCGAGCATCCACTCCAGCGCACGCGCCACCGCCTGCGCGATGCGCCGGCGCCCTGTCGGCTCTTCGCTCCCGTCCATCACGTGCAACGCGAACAGCGCATAGGCGGTTTCCTCAAATGAGGATGCGCGACCGGCGCCCCAGCCGCCGTCATCGCGCTGCGCCTGCAGCAGCGCCGCCAGCGCGCGCTCGTCGCGCCACTGGGGCTTGCCTTGCGCCAGCGCAGCGACCGCATGCGCGGTGGGATACAGCCACGAAACGTGCCATTTTTCGTTGTCCCATAGACCGTGCGGGTTGCGATTGGCCTCGACGTAGTAGCTGGTGCCGGCGGCGGGCTTTCCCAACAGTCGCAACGCATGCAGGGCATGGATGTTGGTCGACACCGAGGCATTGCGCTCGCCGGGGAAGGTGACGAATAGCTCGCCGATTTCGAAATCGCGCAACGCATCGACCGGCGGGTCGCGACCTGCAAGGCGCAGGACGCACAACGCAACGGAGGTGTCGTCGGCATCGGCTGCGAAGTGCAAGGCCGGGCCCAGACCGCGCACGCCCATGCGGGCGTCGAGCTGCGCGACGATCACGCGCACGGCATCGGCGAACGCGGGATGCGCGAACAGCCCGGCCAGATGCAGGGTGTACAGCGACCAGCATGGCTCGAATATATTGATCGGCCAGACGTTGGGAACGACACCTTCGATGCCGCTGCGCGTCGCCCGCGATGCCGCCTGCAGATACGCGTCGGTGCGCCCGACCTGCGGCGTGCTCCCATGTGTTACGGCTTGCGCACGCCACGCGGCGGTGGCCGCCGGACTGATGCCAATGCTGCCGTCGTCGTCCGGGCATGCGGTGGTCGGCGACGTTCCCCAGGCTTCCCAGGAGTGCAGCAACGGATGGCCGCTCGGCAACGTCGCCACCGCCCCCAACTTGACAAGGCACGCCTGCCGCAACGGCAACAGCGCCGGGTGGCGCGGAAACCCCACGCCGCCCAGCAAGGATGCGGCCTCGCCGCACAACTGCGGCAGGATCAGCTCCGCGCCGATCGGCGCGTCTTCCGGCACCGAATGCGCGTAGGGATCGGGCTGGCGCTCGAGGAACCGGGTTGCAGCCTGGACTGCGTCGGCAGCGCCGGGAAGAGGATCGGCACGCTGCAATGTCAGCAACGCCGCCCAGGTGGGCGCATGGCGGAACAGCGGGAAGTCCGCGCTTCCCCATCCGCCATCGGCCTGTTGTTGCGCGATGAGCCACGCGTATGCGTCCTGCCGACCGGCGACGTTGCCGTGGAACTGCAGAGCTCGCGCCGTGTCGTAGACGGACGGACCGACGCTGCCGCCGTCGCTCATCTCGATCAGCAGGTGGCGCAATTCGGAAAGGATCTGTTGGGACAGCGCGTTCACGCGGTATGTTCCTTCTGCAGACAGTTGACGGGAACCAGGATCGGGCAGACGCCGCGCACGTCGCCGCAGGCCCGTCGCGGCCCGGCGCACGGGCAGCGCCGGACGGCGCCCTGCTCCGGCGCGGCGACGCGCCCCATGCTGGGGCCGGTCCACCGCATAGGCTTGGGCGCAGCGCGCCGCGTGCGCCGCGGCTGTGCTGGGCAACCGCTGCGATCGCCGCCGCCGACTTGGACACAGTGCAGCATGCACCGCTCACGCCGGCCGATCGATCGCAGCGGCACAGGGGCGACTCCATGCGGACGGGCGCGCTCATGCGCATGGCGCGTGCTTGAACAGATACGCGTTGGCCCGCTGCAGCATCTGCGCCAACCGTTCCGCACGCGTTCCCAGCGGGGCGATGGCCTCCCCGGCGTCGCGCAACAGATCCAGCGCCAACTGGCGCGCTGCCTGCAGCCCCATGATCGACGCACAGGTCGGTTTCTGCGCCGCCGCGTCCTTGCCGGGGGTCTTGCCCAACGTCGCGGTATCCGCTGTCGCGTCGAGAATGTCGTCGACCACCTGCAACGCCAGGCCGAAACAGGCGGAGTAGCGATCGAGCGCACAGTACAGCGCAGCGTGGGCGGCATCTTCCGCGATGGCGCATAGCGCGCCCATGCGAACGGACGCGCGCACTAGTGCTCCGCTCTTCATCCGGTGCATCGCCACGATCCTGTCCAGCTCGACGTGCTTTCCGACCAGCGACAGATCCATGGCCTGCCCGCCTGCGGCACCCTCGGCGGACACCGCCTGCGCCAGTTCGCGCACGAGCGCGATACGGTTGTCGCCCGGCGCATCCAGGCTCGCCAGGGTCAGGAAGGCGTGCGCCTGCAGCGCATCGCCGACCAGGATCGCAGTGGCTTCGCCGAACTTGACGTGCACGGTCGGAAGGCCGCGGCGAAGCACGTCATCGTCCATTGCGGGCAGGTCGTCGTGGACCAGGGTACAGGCGTGCATCATCTCGATGGCGGCGCCGACATCGTCGAGCATGTGCGCCGGCGTGTCGGCCAGTGCGCCGGTAGCCAGACAGAGCAAGGCGCGGGTGCGCTTTCCGCCATGCAAGGTGGCGTAGCGCATCGCCGCCATCAGCTCGGTCTCACCGTCGTCTTCGGCGCAGAGAAGACGCGCCAGCGCCTGTTCGACCCGCCTTGCGCCGTCCTGCATCCAGATCTCCGGCGGCAGCCTGCCGGATGCGCCGCGCGCCTGCGCGTCGTCGTGTAGCGTAGAAGCGGTCTGCATGTCGTTCATGTCCTTGTACCTGGCACGGCCACGGCGAGCGTCCGAGCCGCCGCGGTGTTGGCGGCGTCGCACCGAGCGCGCGCGCCGAGTGCAGCATTGCCGCGCGTCGCCGGCGCAGTTGCCTCGCCACACGGGGCATGCGATGCCAGCTCATGAGAATCCGATGCGGATTTTCATGGACGGATGTGCGGTCGGGAAATAGCGCCGACCTTTTTCGACGGCGCTCAGCAACCGCGGCCGCACCCCGGCCTTGTGCATGGTCAGTGCCAAGGCGATGCAGAACTGCACCATTTCCAGCCATACCAGGTGGTAACCGATGCAGACGTGTGGGCCGGTACCGAACTGCAGCATGTCCACCGGCCGGATCGGCTCCGTGCGTTGCAGCCACCGTGCCAGGCGGAACTGATCAGGCGCCTCGTGCAGCAGCGCAGAGGTCGACAAATGCAGCAGCGGGATGCACAGAGGGGTGCCCGCAGGAATGCGCCGTTGGCCGAGTTGCAATTCCTGCAGCGCGCGACGCGGCAGGAGCGTGGTCGCCGGATGCACGCGCAGCGTCTCGCGGAACAGCGCCTCGGCGACCGGACACTGCGCCAGGTCCGCGTGCCGGGTCGGCACCGCGCCCACGCGTTGCGCCTCCTCGACCAGGGCGTCCCACAGCCCAGGCTGCCGCGCCAGCTCGATCACCATCCAGGCCATCGTCGAGGCGGTGGTGTCGTGACCGGCAAGCAGCAGCAAGCGGATATTGGCGACCAGGACGTCGTCGGAGAGCGCATCGTCGCCGCGATCGAAGGCGCTCACCATGTCATTGATCAACCCAGTGCGCGCGGCCTGCGCGCGCGCGTCGCGGACGAACTGGCGCAACTGCGCGTCGATCCAGTCGCGGGCGGCGCGGCCGCGCCGCAAGGGCAGTCCGGGCAGGTCGACCGGGGGCGCGACGATCAACTGCAGCAGTTGCCGGTATTTGCGATGCCATCCCGGCAGGTCCTGCGCTGGGATACCCATGAGGCTGAAGATGAGCTTGAGCATCAGGTCGCCGGTTTCGCGCAGGATGGTTACGTCGCCGCGGTCGCGCCACGCCTGCACCCGCGCCTGGATGACGGGCGCGAACAGGTTGCCGATGCCGGCCTGGGTCAGCCCCTTGGGCAGGAACGCCGCCTTGATCGCGTCGCGCGCCTGCCGGTGCGCGCCGCCGTCCTGGGCGACCAACGTTCCGCCAAGCAATTCGGGCGCGATCTCTTCGATCAGAGCCGAGGACACGTCCTTGTGCCGGAGCAGTGCGAACGCATCTGGATCCACGCAGGTCATCAGGTGTCCGGCAGGGCCGAAATCCAGCCAGAAGTGGCTGCCCAGCGTCCGTTCCGCGCGCCGCAGCAGGCGCGGCAGGTCGCATACGATGGCGGGAAGATGTCCGACCAGGGGGAAAGCGCCGGGCACGACCGGGATGTCGTCCCGCAGCCGGTGCCGACGGTCCAGCGGGTTGAGCAGCATGTCCATCAGCAGCGCGGCGCCGCGGCCGCTTCGGTGGTGTCGCCAGCAGGCCGCGCGGCGCGGCTGTTGCCACCGTCGGCGTATGTCGGCACATGCGCCAGCATGCCACCGTCGATGCACAGGACCTGGCCGGTGATGAACGCAGCATCGTCGGAGAGCAGGAACGCCACCAGCGCGGCCACGTCCTCGGGGCGGCCGACGCGCTGCAGGAGCTGGTGCCGGCTCAGATGCCGTTGCATGCACTCGTCCAGCTTGGCGAGGAGACGCTCGGTCATGATGAGACCCGGCGCAACCGCGTTGCAGCGGATCTGTGCATGACCGTACTGGGTGGCGAGCGAGGCCGACAGCATGTTCATCGCCGCCTTCGACGCGGCGTAGGACGTCTGCGCGGTGTCACCGCTGAGCCCCTGGCACGACGACATGTTGACGATCGCGCCACCCCCGCGGGCGATCATTCGTGGGATGGCCTCCCGGCAGCAGAGCAGCGTGCCGCGCAGATTGGTCGCCATTGTCTGATCCCAGACCGCCAGGTCCAGCTCGAGGATCGCGCGGTCGCGCGGGGTCAGATGCATGGCGCTCGCGTTGTTCACCAGCAGGTCGACCCCACCGAAGTGCCGCTCCGCCGTCTCGAACAGCGCTGCCACCGCCTGCGCATCGGCGATGTCCATGGCCAGGGCCAGCGCGTGGCCCGCTTCGGCCGCGATCTGCGCGCTGCAGGCGATGGCCGCCGAGCCATCAATGTCGGCCACCACCACTCTGCCGCCCTCGCGCGCGATGGCGAGGGCGCATGCCTTGCCGATGCCGGCGCCGGCGCCCGTCACCACGGCCACCTTGCCTTCAAACCGTCCCACGTGTCCTCCTGGGTTGCGTTGGTCTTTCGCGGCATGCCGCTCAGCCTCCGCCGGAGAAGGCGCAAGGTCGGCGCTGGCGCGCTCGTCATCGCCAGCCTCGCTTTCGATGACCCGAATAGCGGCGACCGGGCACTGGCTGGCCGCGAGCCGCACGGCGGCGTGCAGCGCCTGCGAGACCGTCGCCACGCACACTTCCGCCACGCCGTCCGGTTCGCGCTGGCGAAAGGTGCCCGGCAGCGTCAGCACGCACTGCCCGGTGGTTCCGCACAGATCCTGATCGATCACGACGCGCATCTCAGCCCCCCTGCGCATGCAGCCGCACCGGCAGCGCGCGGAACGTCCTAAGGAACGCGGAGGGTTCCCGGGTCGGCTGCTCGGCCAATGCCAGCGTGGGGAAGCGCGCCTGGATCCGCGGCAGGCTCTCGGCCAACTGCACCCGGGCCAGTTGCGCACCGAGGCAGAAGTGGATGCCGTGGCCGAAGCTCAGCATGATCTTCCCGTCGGTCGACATGCCAGGAGTGGTGCCGTAGAACCGCGCGGGATTGAAGCGGTCGGGGTCGGCGAAGGCGTCCGGGTCGCGATTGCCGGCCGCGATCAGCACGCGCACGTCCGCGTTCTTCGGGATCACCACGCCGCCCAGTTCGATGTCGCGCTGGGCGATCCGCGGAATGGAGCTGAACATGGCAGGCGCGTCGCAGCGCAGGACTTCTTCGACGAATGCCTTCACCCCCACGGCGTCTCCCTGCAGCCAGTGCCGCTGTTCGGGATACGCCAGCATCGCCAGGACCGCATGGTCGATGGTTGCAGCAGTGGTGGCGAAGCCGCCCAGCAGCATGCCCCACAGCATGCTGATCAACTCCGCATCCGACAGCGTGTCGGCATCGTCGTCGTGTACGCCGACCACCATCGACACGATGTCGTTGCAGGGACCGGTGCGCTTGCGCTGTATGAGGTCGCTAAAGTAGGCCTGCACCCTGGCGCTGGCCGCGTCCGCCGCGGCGAGCTGAGGATCGCTGGCGTGTGGGCTCAGGCCTTCCAGAATGGCGCCGATGCCGGCGGCAAGCCCGAACATGTCGTCCTGGGGCATGCCGAACAGTTCGGCGAAGACCAGCATGGGCAAGGCCAGCGCGAATTCCCAATGCAGGTCCACCGCCTCCCCGCGCTCCAGCGCGGGCGCCATGCCGTCCAGGCGCGCTGCGACGATGCGCGCGATGCTCGGCCGCAGGTTGTCGATCTGGCGCATGGTGAAATCGCGCGAGATCAGCCGGCGCAGACGCGTATGCGTCGGTGGGTCCTTCATCGCTAGCGTGGACGCCAGCAGTTTGAGTGACAGGCTGGTCGCCGCACGCGGGAAATAGCGCGCCAGTTCGCCCGGCGCCGGTCCCCGAAACGCATCGCCCGTGGCCTTGAGTGCCCAGTAGATGTCGGCGTGGCGGCTCAACAGAAAGAGGCCCGACGCCGCGCGATGCACCGGATCGTGCTCGCGCAACCACCGCATGAACGGATACGGGTCGTGGATGCACGCTGGCGACGCCAGTTCGGCGAAGGCGTCCCGGCATGCTGCCGTGGTTTCTTGCACGTCCATCTTGGTTACCTGTTGGCTGGCTGATCTGACCGGCGCGCGCTAGGCGCGCCGGCAAATTGCGGAGAAGATCACGATTCCCGGCGGCGTCCGTGCATCACCAGAGCACCGGCAACTCCTCGAACCCGCCAGTGATGATCTCCTTGCGCAACTTCAGTTCTTCGGGCGCCACGGCCAGGCGCAGCGCGGGAAAGCGCTGGAAGATCGAACCGACCACCACCTTGAGTTCCAGCCTGGCCAGCGCCATGCCGATGCAGTAGTGCGGCCCGTGCGAGAACGTCAGGTGCGGATTTTCGTCGCGTCCGATGTCGAAGGTTTCCGGGTCGTCGAAATAGCGCGGATCGAACGACGTCCCCGGCAGGCCGACGAGCACCTTGCTCTCCGCGGGAATATGCACGCCCGCGATAGTCACGTCGGTCCTCGGATAGCGCATGATGCCGTCCCAGCCCGCGCCCGGCGGGTACATGCGCAGGATTTCCTCCACCGCCTTGTCCACCAGGGATGGATCGCCGACTAGGCGTTCGCGCTGTTGCGGATGGCGGAACATGGCCAGCAGGCCGAATTCGATCTGCGCGACGGTGCTCTCGTGCCCCGCCACCAGCATGCCCGCCGCCAGGCCGATCGCCTCTTCCTCGGTCGCATTGCCCTGCTCGACCGCCGCGAGCAGATCTGTCAGCAGGTTGTCGCCCGGATCCTGGCGCTTGTCCCACATCTTGCCACGAATGTAGGCGCGCAGTTCTTCCCAGGCCAGGCGCGACGCGCTGCGAGGGCCGCTTTCATGCTGATGCGTCATCACCTCGTCGGACAGCCCGGCGAAAAAGGCGTGATCCTCGTAAGGCACGCCCATCAGCGCGCTGATGAGCATGGCCGGCAGCGGAAAGGAGAGGTGGCGCTTCAGGTCGGCGGGCTGGGGCTGGGCCGCCAGCGTCTCGAACAACTGCGCGGCGATCGCCTCGACCTGCTGCGCGAGCAGCTTCACCCTGCGGTTGCTGAAGGCAGGCGCCACGATCGTGCGTAACCGGGCATGCTCGCCCCCCTCATGCGAGACCAGCCACCCCGGCGAACCGAGAATCACCGAATCCGGGGTGAATGCCGCCGGCGGCATTCCCGCGGGCCGGAACGCCGCGTCGGACAGCGCCGCCTTGGCCTCGTCGTAGCCTGTCACCCACCAGCCTTCGTGCCCGGAGGGGAAGCGCACGCGGTGGATCGGACCGTTGGCGCGTAGCGCCAACATCTCGGGCGAGGGCTCGATGTGGTCGACGCGCCACATCGGCAGCGTCGGCAAGGGCTGTTCGGACATGGTGGCACTTCACTCTCTAGCGATGGAAGGGCGGAAGGCGCTGCGGGCAGCGAATGACGTAGGACGGCAATTGAACGTCCTGCGCGGCGTAGCCCGACTCGATTATCAAGATCGGCCAACGTGTAACTGCCTAGGCATACCGCGCGGCGAGATGCAGAACTTTACCCTGCGCCTTCGAGTTCAGGATAAGACGAGTGGTGGGCCTTTGAGTCGCAGCCGGCCATCAAGATTTCCTGCGCAAGGGTCGACAAGGGCGGCAGCCTGTTTGGGTACGGGGCGGTTTCGCCGAGGCCCCCTTGCATAGAATGCTATCTGATGCGGATTTGACATTTTGCTTTTCTTTCTCCGTTTCATCGATCGCGGTGTCATCCACGAAATGAAGGTCGGTCGGCGGCTCCCGGCTCCCAACGAAGCAGTCTCAAAACTCGTGCCAATTTGGCCGACCCAGCAGAAGAAAAACATTGTGATTACTTTTCAGCGGATTAGCCTGAGGCCAGACAAGAGCTTGGCGAAATAGGCCGGTGTCGCGGACCCAACAAAGACGACAGAAGAGTGTCGGATAGGCGACACCTTCTTTGTCAGTTGTCCTGTCCTGGAATGATGGCAGGCCACCTGACCCTATTGACCCATAGGAGGTTGGCTCAGGGGTTCACCTGCTTGCTAAGGGGCGCGCTCGAGGCGGCTTGCGGGCGCGTTGCCAATGCAACACTAGCTATCCGCAACACCGCCATCTGGGGCGAAGCCGGCACGGCCTGCGCGTCGGAGTCCAAGAAGTTCGGCGCTTGTGAAATGACGGAATGGCATGTCCGCTATGGCGGTCGCGGCGTGATGACCTACTGGCATGTCGAAAAGGGCTCGACCTGCATTTTCTCGCAACTCAAGCGCTGTTCGTCTTCGGAGGTCGCCGCGATGATCAAGGGCGTGCTGCGACACTGCACCAACGTGGAGATTCAGGGCCAATATTCGACAGCGGCCATGGCCAGAGCGCCGTCGGCGCCGCTTTTTGCCGCCTGCTCGGGTTCACCTGCCGCCACGCCTGAAGGCGATCGCCCGGCAGAAGCTGGCGCCATCAGGCCTGCGCGCTGAATTGCCCAATCTGCTTCCCATTCTTTCCAACGTCATCAACTGAGAGGAGGTTGAGCAGCAGTATGGCCACAGTCAATCTGGGCCGGCCTCGATCTG
Organism: Mesorhizobium sanjuanii; assembly: GCF_002529485.1. Lineage (NCBI taxonomy): Bacteria > Pseudomonadati > Pseudomonadota > Alphaproteobacteria > Hyphomicrobiales > Phyllobacteriaceae > Mesorhizobium > Mesorhizobium sanjuanii. Next base: position 11,630 of record NZ_NWQG01000026.1, on the reverse strand, counting down.
ACTGCCATCCCGAAATATCACAGTCGCAGCGGTGGCCAGAACGACCATCGGAATAGCGTCTGGCCTTCGTTCATCCCGAAGAAGGGATGACCGACCAGTCCGTTTTTCTCGCGCGAATGCGGCAGCTCCATTGCGATCGCGGCAATTCGGATTGGCGCGGGCGCCATGTGCTCCGACCCTGAGGGTTGTCCCGGTCGGCGCGAGCTATCGCTCAGCGGCGATCAAGTCATCGGCTTTCGGAATGACCGGCGACGCTTCGTCTCAACGATTAGGCCGGTCGGGCTGTCGGCCGTATTCTTCGCCTTGAACACGGCGGTTCGCTTCGGTTTTGGTTTGGGTGGCGATTGAGGCTCTACCCTTGGCTCTGGCGTTTGCTTGCCTTTTTGTTTGTCCTTGCGGGCGCAAAGCAAAGCCTTGGCGGTCGCCGCGTCCGCATCCGAGACCACGCTGGCCGGCTTGCCATCGAGATTGACCCGTGCAGCGCCGGCATCCAGTCTCTCCAAGTATTTGGCCATCTTGGTATACGCCAGCAGGGCTCTCCTCAATTCATCATCGGACAGTTCGCCGTCGAGCACCCGAATGTCATGATGGATGCCGATCTTGAGCGGCCTGGGCGCTTTCGGATTGAACGCCGCAGGCCACTTGGCCGATAGATAGCGGAAAAGCTGTGCAGGCGATTTGCCTCGGCTACAGCTCATAAGCCTCGCCCCATTGTTTTCGTTTCCAATTCGGACCTTCCTAGCACTGATATATGCAATGATTTGGAAAAATGAGAATTCGCCCCGCAGGGCAAAGCAGCGGGCGCCTCCTCATTCGGACAGGCGAAGTGCCTGGTGGGCCGAGCAGGATCGGCGCCAATCACGCCGAGCCGTCCCGATAGAGTTCACAGCCATACATTAGGGTCGGTGGAATGCTGTTCCCCCATATCTCCGCAAGCTCATTGACCCTTGGCAGTGCATCTCAAACGCCGGCAGCGAAAAAGACTCGACGGCCCTCCGCGGAGGGCCGTCAGCGAGTAGGACCCGAAACCGTCGCGGCTCCTCTCACCCGTTCGGCCGTTCCGTCGTACCAGGGCGTCGCGTAGCGCGAAAGCTACTCAGGCGACCGTTCCGTGATCTCGGCCGGATCGACGCCGCCCTTGGACAGGAAGGCAGGCGAATGGCTGGCAAAAAGCGTTCCGCCGCAACCCGGCGTCGATCCCCAGAACCTGGCGCGGGCGCGGCGGAACTGCCGGGCGGCGGGCATTCCGGAATAGCTGCCGCCGATGACAATAGGCGCAGCGAAATTCAGAAGGTTGTGGGCGACAGGCTTCGGACTCCCATTCGATTGCCGACTCGGCTCATGCCTTGACGGGCAATATTCTGAGGATGTTTGCACATCACGTTCATGGTTGCCACCATGGAGATCGCCTCAGAAGCGGCGCCCAATCGGAAACATTAGCACCTCCGCGTTTTGGCTCGGCTGCTTGAACTCCTCGACGGCAACTGCCTCAATTAGCAGATCCAAGGCTTCGCGCCCCCTCTGGCTCATCGGGTCATCGCCTCGCAGGTAATGATACGCTCGATCTAGATGCACTCGCGCGGCGGAAAAATCGCTTGTCATATGACCCTCTCAGTTGCCGCCCGCGTTAGCCGTCTACGAGGTGAGGGTCACGCAATCGTCAATATCCACAGACGGATTTGATTTAAATCGCAGATGATCCGGGAGAAACCAAACACCGGCTTGTCCTATGCGAGAGCTCCTTGATTATGTCGCCGGCGGGTCCGGTGGACTCTGCAATAGGGTTGCCAAGCGAGCCCTGCACTGTCCGGGCCATATTGTTTATTTTCGGCGCCAAGAGACCTATCGGGACGCTCTTGTCGCCGAGTAGAGGCTGAGGAATGACCCACAGTTAGCGGCTCGTAATCATGCGGGGCGTAGCCAAGAAGCATCACAGCACCTGCCCAATCACATTTGACCCTAAAGACCCGGCACCCAGATTGTGCCGAGTCTTTTTCTGTCGTTAGGGCGGCGTGATCCAATTGAGCGGGTCAGGAATAATGTCCCAGCACGGCGATCAGGAACCTTCTTAAGCCCGTCACCGACTTCAGAAAGCCGACGGGAGCTGCAACGACTTGACTAGGGGTGCCCTGCGAGCTTGACGGTGTCAGCCCCGAACGCGCCTTGTTGGCTGTGTGCCAGTCCCTGACCGACAGCGGATTGCGACATGACAACTTCTCCACATCGGAGGTAATCGTGGCGAAGTGCCTGCGCGCGAAGCGCCAGGAAAGGCCGGTTAAAGAGCCGGCCCGCTTGCAGGAATCGAACTCATGGATGACTGAGGCGTCGGCATCCTCGATGCCCATTGCTTGGCAGGACGCCATTATGGCTTTTCTGCGTTCTGTCTTATCGCTGTGACATTTCCCGCACAGGATGACGTTAACGACACTCTTTCCGCGTGAGGTGAGGCGATGAGAGCAGGTTAGAGTGACGCGCGGCAGGGAGGGCAGGAGGCGATGGCAAAGGCTGAAACTCGGTAAGACGGCGCAGACCGTCACGCTTGCTACAAAGAGAATGTTCTTCGAAGAGTATCGTTATTCCGGCGTCGCGAGGCTCGGCGGGCTGAAGGAGGGCGCTGGCAATGATGCGGTCAGGGATGGTTGGCACGATCCACGCCAGGCACCTGCATGGATCACCCCGCAAAAGTGGCGGACGGGACCTGGAATCGAGCCGACATTGCGAGATTTTCGCGGCCGCGGCGGCTTCGCTGTCTGCTGTCCGCAGGGCGAAGCGCGCATCAGATGAGGGCCAGCGGCGGGTGCACCGGCGCCCGAACCGCGGGATGACGAACACGATCTTCGCCGGCTAGGACAGCGCCACCGCGAACTTAATGTTGGAGGCGCTACGCCGCTCGATCTAGCGGAGGCGTGGCGAGTCGATGCGGCCGGCCGGCAAAACCCGCGCTGCAGCTCGATTTCGGGAAGGATCCCTTGCCGCTTAAATATGATTCACCGATGAAGGTTAGGGTGTCGACCATCTCGAGGTGTTCGTCGCCAATGATTATCCGGGCGGCTACTGGACAATGCCAATTATTCGACATCACTCCGAATTCCAGTCTGCCATTTATGCGACTATGGAAGAACAGAGAACGAACATCTGACCGCCAGAATGTCTGTGCTGTGAACAGCAATGCCGCATCGAAGGTCTCGGCTGGCCGTTAGCGACCTGGTAGCTCACGGGAGCGAAAAACGGACGTTCGACCGAGAAAGGCTAAGGTCTCAGAACGACCCCTCCGGAGACGTTCGAAAGGTGCGCTTGCGAGCCGCAGCCAGCATTATACTCGGAACGATTTGATTCGAAAGACACGCGTGTCTCCAACGCCGGTCGTAAAGCGCTGGCGATCGAAAGTCGCCGGCGACACGTACCAGGCCTGGTTCACCCTGTACGACGCGCTGAATGCGGCGGCGGCCACGGTCTGAATCTTATTTCCGGTTAGGCCTATCTCGAAATTCAGCCCGTCGCGGACAGACCACGCCTCGTAGCGCTCTGCCAGGGCTTGGAGGACCATGGCAGGGTCACCGGCGTTGCACGTTCGGATGTTGCCGCTATCTTGCCCGCGCACCGCGACCTCGGCAGCGATCTGCGCGATCTTAGAGCGCGAGTTTTGCTTCTCGCTTACCATCACCTCGATGAGGTCATAGTCGCGCTCCTCCACCAGTTGGATTAGCCGTTCGTGCTTGGAGGATGCGAACGCAAAGAGCCCCCTTAAACGTGTGCCGTCGGAATCATCTGGCAGCTGCGGTGTAGAGCGGTACGGCCCGTCTTCGCCAGTCAGGACACCTTTAAGGGATAGCAGCAGTTGGTGATGGTTGTCGGAGGTGAATGCCTTCACCACCTCGTCCAGGTCGGCCTCCAGCGGGAAGTAGTGTTCCGCGGCGGTGTAAGCGACATCGACGCGACTCGAACTGATCAACGCTTCCCGTATCAACTTGAAGATCGCTGGTTTGGCCAGGCCAGTGACATCGATGACGGATCGCTCGCCGAGCGAAATCGAGGCACCTTTTAGGAAGTCGGCGTAGTCGATGATGCGAACACTGGCCCCGGACTCTTCGACCAGTTGCAGTATATCATTCGAGTATCCGGGCTCGGGATAGCGCAGAGCGACAACCTGCCGTGGCCGGGTGGCTGCGAGCAGGCGGGCGGCCGAAGCCTTAGTACGTTCTTCGAACCCCAGCGCGAGCATCACGACCGTGTCAACGCCGCCTTTCGAAAGCTGCGTGAAATCCAACTCCTCGATCGTCGGCAGGGGCAGATGTGAGTCCTTAAGCAAGCGCTCGGTCGTGGTCAAATCCTTCTCTTCAGGAAGCTTCGGCATTGGGAGCGTGAGGTCCAGCGCACCCTGCCGCGTTCTCGATCTCGAGGAGGCGGCAATGGGCGCTTCAACCTCTTCGGCGTCGTCGCCGGCTTCGGAAGCCGATCGCAGATTCCTCATCAGGATCGCCTTGCCGTCCGCGGGGTTGGAAAGCCAGTCCTCAAGGTCCTTCCCGGACAGCTCGAAACGATCGCGCTCCGCCAGACCGATGAAATTCACCAAACCGTAGATCTTCCGGAAGGTGAGCTTGAATTGCTGAGTGGGGTTCGAGTCGCGCGTCTTGGTGCGGGCCGCCCCGCCGGTGAATACGAACACGCCCGCGTCCACTAGCTCGCGTAGCCGTGCCATCTGCTCGTCTGGATCGCCGGTGGTGATCCGCACGTAGATGCTAGCGTACTGCCTAAGGCGCCGCCGGCCGCCGCGCTTTCCGGACTGGATCAGCAGCTCATGGGCGGCTTCCGCGAAGGACTGGGCGACTGCTTTTAAGTTTCCTTCCCGCCGGTCAAGCAGGTAAAGGTGCCGGGAGCAGTAATCCTGGAAGACGTTATTTTGAACGTCGTCCGCAACTGGGATACGTCCCCCCGAGCGCGTGAGCATGTTCTCATAGATGGTAATTACGCTCCCGATGTCTCCGACGCACACGGCCGTCAGTGCCGTCAGGCCCCTATAGACTCGCTTGCGGTCGTTGGAGTCTGGCTTTGAGCTTGCGATAATCTCCGCTATCTGCTCACGCGGTACGTCGCCCAGCACTTCGGACGGGCGGCCACGGGGATGCCCCGGGTAGAATCTAGCCCGCTGCTGCAGAATCATCTCCACGAATGGCTTGCCCTCGCGGTCCTTCAACCGCTGATTCACCTCCGCGCCGAGGTCAAAGGTGGCGAAGTCTCGCCAGTGCGCGGCCGGGTTGACGGTGCCCGGTGACTTGAGGCTGAGGAAAATGGTCTGCGCCTCGGACGTCATCTTGAAGGCGCAGTTGGGATTCTGAAAGATCAGGGCTGAAAGCACATCCTCGACGCGATCCGGTTCCATGTAGCGAGTGGATACATCGTCGAGCAGGAACAGCACTTGAGCCGAGGTCCAGAGCGTCGACGCGTTTCGGATTGATTCGGCAAGATTAGCAAACGCGTTGGCCGGATGCGAGGCTAGTCGGATATCGCTGTCGCTGCGGCTGAGGTTCACCAGCAAGCTGCTGAGGTGCCGCTCCAGCTGTTCGACGGTCGCCAAGTCCGCCCTGGCGGGGCTGGGATCAAGAGCGGCCAGGACTGCGGAAAGGAGCACGGCATGGGCATCGTGCCTGACCTTTTGTGGGGAAATGTCCCGCAGGTGCGCCAGCGCGCGGGCGGCCTCAAGCGCATAGGCGACAAAGAGGCGGGGAAACAGATCCCTAGTCTGCGACTCTGTGCTCTGGCCCACGTTAAGCAGGCGCTGGGCCGATACAAAAAGTCCGACGTAATTATCCTTCGCCAGGCGCGTCATGACGTCCGCGTCGGACTCATCCGCATGCCGCGCCGCACGCGCATGAAACTGCACAGCACGAAGCAGCAGCGTTTTGCCGCAGCCGCGCATACCGGTCATCACCAACGGGCCGGGCGCACTGATCCGCGCGAGCCAAGTGCCATCCGGATCGACGAGGAGCTGTGGGACGTGCCAAGCGTCCAGGGTCTGGGCGTTGTACGATGCATTGAAAGTTTTCAGCACAAGCGGATTGCGCCAGGGCCGCCAAGGCTCAGATGTCTTGAAGTACTGCTCCTCGATCAGATGAACGAAATCATCGGCATCTGGAGTTCGCTGGTTCTCAAGTGCGGGGACGATGCTCTGGGCAATCATCTGAAGCGCGTTGGCCACCCGGCTATCCAAGTCACTGATCGTGTCGGGTTCGCGGAGCAAAACCTCCGTCAAGGCTTGGATGTGCCGCCCGATCCAGTGCAAATCGCCCAGATAGCCGTTCCCCGACCTGCGGTCAGGCGCGACGGAGCCCAGATCGATCGCCACGACCCGCACGGACGCATCCATAGCGCCCTGGCGGTACTTCCCTGGCGTCAGCCGCCCGACGATGATGTTTGAGGCGTGGAGGTCGTTGTGGTTGACCAGCCGGCTCTCTAGCTCAGCCTTGAGCCGGAAGAGGTCGGCGGCGACCTGGGCTGCCGTGCCCGCCAGTAGCTTCTCCGCCCCCGTAAAGAGGTCGGAAAGCGGCGCCCCTTCAACGTAGTCCAGGACCGCGACGTGGCAGGTCGCCGAAAAGTCCCCGAAGACTACGTCCGCGTCGAAGACATCGGAGATGCCGACCACGTACTCCGCGCCGTCGGCCACTTGCGCATGGCGCGCGCTCTCGGCGTTGAAGTCCTTTTTGAAGTACGTGTAGAGAGACGTAGGACTTACCTTGAGAACATGCTTTGTTTTCAGGGCGCCGGTCTTCTCGGCGACGTAGGTGCAGGCATAAAATCCCCGCCCGAGAGGCTTTATGATCCGATACGAGCCTATGGTTTCAGGCGACGCGCTAAGGGGAAAGCCAAACGGACGGTTGCAGGTTGGGCAGCATTGCTCAAGCGCCTTCTCCGCAAAGTCGTTGGCGGGGCAGGCAAAACAACAGAACTTGGCCAGATCGGGCATTGATGCATCCCACGGTTTGCTCGTCCTTTGGTAACATGATGCGGATGCATTCGCACAGACACGCGGCAAAGGTGACGCGCATCTCAGAAGGGCAGCGAACACTTGCCAGTGGCTACCCCCGTCTCGACCAGGATGCCGGGCTGGACCAGCAACCTCACGCCTGGGAGATGCGGAAGGCCGTGTCTCCCTTAGGTTCGCCCTGGAACTCCATGACGGTCGTCTCAGCGGCTACGAACAGCGATGATGGACCACCAGCGGTGCTCTAAAGCTCGGACTGGAGTGCCACCTCAGGCGAGAGCCTCGCTCGCGTCCTCGGAAGCAGCCGAGCAGGATAGAGCTCACGATGAGTGTCGAGGGCTGATGTCACCCGACGCGGTGGGCGCTATAGATCGATGAAGTCGACGCCCACACGCGACAGGTGTTGACCGGCCGCCAGCAGGAAACGGGTGGCGAACGTCCCCCGAAGCTGCGCGACCACGGTAAACGCGGTGCCGACTTCACTATGGGCGGCTGGCGCGGGCTCTCCGGCCTCGGCTGGCGCCTCTGCCGCCGCAGTGGTCGGGGCCGCTCCAACCACCGTCGGGCCGAAGGCGCTTGGTGCCATCGTGGACGCGAACCATCCAGTCAGCATAGGAGGAGAATTTCCATCGCGGACGACGCCAGCGCCATTTGGAAGCAGAATCACCTTCAGCGAAGGCTGTCGGTTGAGTGCGTTCAACGCCGTCAGCACGGCCGGCCCCTTTTCCGTGGCGATGACGATGTGCTCGCCTGTGGAATATTTGTCCGTCGATGGCCGCGGGCTCAGCCGGATAACCTGCATAAGCACCGGCCCAGTCTCCCTCGGTTCGAGGTCGCAGGCTGGCGAGACGCAGAGCCAGTAGTGAGCCCCATCTGATTGTAGAACCGAGCCCGTCGTTATGTGGCCACCGCGGAATTCGTCGGACATCATGAAGGCGTTGACGGCGGGCAGGACCTTCTCCTGCCAGTCGCATGCCGTATCCGCGGCTACGTGAGCCAGCTGCCGCGCCCTGACATGGCGGCTGCTCTCACCCAGCCCCGGGGCGCTGAGCGCAGTCGACAACCGCGCCGAGAGCATGTGGGTTGCGGTCTCGGTGATCTTCAAGTGCGTTGCCAGCCTACGGCGGATGAGGTCGACGAACCGGTCGATAAGGCTCTGAGCCGAGCCTGCTACCGCGACAGCCTCCATCTTGCCGGCGGCCGCGTCGTCGGATTCGAGCAGATAGAGACCGAGACCGAGGCACAGGTTGTCGTCCAACCAAGCCTCATGATCCGCGACGGCTTCTAGTTCCAAGGCGTTCTGGATCTCTGATAGCACCAGACGGTAGAAGTTCGGACGCCATGCTCGTAGGGCTGCACCCACCCGGTTCCAGACGTAGTTACCCTCATCCTGGTCGGCACCCGCCTTCAGCTTGTCGACGACGGCAACGAAGCAGCTGCCGCAGTGGATCCACATCGCGCCTGCAACGCCGAGGTCGCACCGAAGCTCAAGGATTGGCCCCTCGGCAGGCGTGTAACCCTCGGAAACCTGCTGGATCCAGCGTCTCGCAATGTAACTTGTCAGCGGCCGAAGGCTGCGCAGGTGCATGCCAGCCTCGGCCATGGCGGCCTGTATGTCCGCTTTCCAAGGCGTCTCGCCGCGGGTGAGGTAGGCCACCAGCCCTGCCGAGTCGACCTCGCGGAACTCCTCGCGGTCCAGGATTGCCGCAGCCTCGCCTAAGACCTCTGCTGTCGGAACGAGCTTCGGATCGGGAGGCGCGACGCCCCGCATCGCCGCTGCCGCCGCCAGGGCGACCTTAGTTAGCGGATCGTTGGTATATAGTACGACTAGATTGAAATGAGCCGAGACGGCGAGGTGCCGAAGGATCTCCAGCGCTGTCTTGGGCCCGCCTGCGCCGAGCTGGTAGTCCAGCACGACCAAGTCACTTTTCCGAGCCTTGTCGATCAGCTCCAGGTCAGCATCCTCCGGATTCCGCCAGTTCTCGATGTCGCAGATGAGCCCGCGTTGATGGAAGAAGCTGTAGAGGTTGGCCGCCCGCTTGAACTCTTTGAAGTCGTCCTTGAGGTTCGCCCCGTGCATCTGAAGATAGGTCGGAAATTGGTCGTCGATCAAAACCGCGGTTCGGATCGCGTCGTCGCGAAAGCTCCGCACCACCGCGTCGGCGAAGTTGGCTTCAAACTGCGCCGTTTCCATCGCCCACCCCACGAAGTTCGATGATGAAGTTGGCGCCCGGCAGGACGTGGGGGTCCGAGTCCTCGGCATACCTTATCGAGTGACGCCCAGCCTCCAGGTTCACTCGACTCAGATACAGTCCGACCCCCCTACCGGACAAACGCTTCGTGAAGAAGAGCTGGAAAAGTCGCCAGACGTCGTCGCGATCAACGCCCGGTCCCGTATCGGCGACCACTATCTTGCCGTCAACGAAGTCGAGCCGCACCACCCGCTCCGACGATCTCGCCACCCAGTAGATCGCGTTGTTCACCAGATTGATGAACACCGGGAAGATCCGTGATCGCATCTCTGTGAAGCCGATTTCGTCGAATGCGGGTGTCGTCTCGAACAGGATCTTGTTGTCCTCGAAGGTCGAACCGAAGAACTCGCGGACGTAGTCGCCGATCAGCCGACCGGTCATGCGTTCGCGGATCCGCGCCCCAGCGAGCTGCAGGGGCGACAGGAATCGTAGCTTCTCAGTCAGCGCCCTGTGCGCCTCGAGCGCCTGCCGGTACGCCTTGCTGCCCTTCACCTCGGACGGAAGCATCTCGAGGTTCCGACTTACCTCCCCATCGAGCGACTCGAGCTCGTGGCCGATGATCTCCACGGTGATTCCGAGCTGGGCGACTGCGTTCAGATCTCGGACCCTGCGGTCAAGATCCTCCCGATCCTCATCGACCGCGGCCAGCGCGGTCTCGATGTCGACGCCTTCCACTATACTGCCGACGTTGCGGATGATCGGGCGATAGCGCTCGGCGAATTCCGTCTCCAGCTGGAGACGGTTCGTCTCCAGCAAGGCCAGGACATCGGCGAGGTTCGTCGCCTTTGTGACGTCGCGGACGATGGGCGCGGTCGCCCGCTCGTAGCGGGTGTGGTCGTCTGCCAGGTTGGCCGTCCATTGCTCCATCAGGGCGCGGAAGCCTTCGCGCACCTCTCCCTGATAGCCGTCGAGCACCACGTCGAGCGCTTTTCGATGATGGAGCTGCACGGCACGGGCCACCTCCTTCGGCGATGCTGCGCCCTGCGCCGCCTCCAGTGCCCGGAGCGCCTCCTCCGATAACCGGACCAGATCGGTCGCCTCGTCGATTTCGTCGCGCAAGTTGCGATAGGTCTGCTCCGCCTCGCCGAGGTTGTTCGGGACGTCGAGAGGCGTGACTTCGGCGATCTCGGCGCGGGTACGCTCGAGCTCGCCTCTCAACAATGCGAGCGCGTCGCGGTCGGGGAGTGTGTTCGCGTCGTCGAGCTTGTCAGCCACGTTCCGGGCTCGTTGGCTGATCGAAGGCATCCTTACGCTGGCGGAGGCCAGATATTGCCGAAATGCCGACTTTCGCGCCTTGCGGGCCTGATCCGCCGCCTTCTTGCCCTTCTGATTGCGCTTCTGGGCCTCCGCGATGCGCTCCGGTCGCTCGGGTGCGTCCGTGCCAAAATAGTCCGCGGCAAGCTTGATTAGTAGGTCTTGGACCAGCAGCCGTAGTTCCCGACTAGCGCGGTTCTCGACCAACCCTTCACGACCAGCCTTATCACGAAGTCCCGGATTATTGGCTCTGCTGAAGGCCAATCGGCCAAAGCTTCTCCGATGGGCCCAAAAGTACCGACCAGCGTGCTTTTGCCGCTTTTCTTCGAGCGCGAAAAAGTCCGCGTCGGCCGAGCCGTATGGCATGACACGCAGTCCATCTCGATAGACCCTCACACCGCCATATTTGTCGACCTGATCCGCGAGGTCCTTATGCCGTCGCGCATTGTGGGTCGAATTGGCCGCAAGCTGCTCGAACGTTCCAATCGCGAAGTCGAATGCTCCCGGCTTGTCTCCCCGCCCCTTGGGCAGTGGCCGTTGCGGGGGGATGATCCGCTCACCGAGGTCTTGACCAAAGGCGCGGACGACACCTCGGAACACACCGTTGTCGTCGAAGCGGCCCTCGACCGTATGTTCGAGCTGGTGGAAGTCATCCAGATCGAACACGTCGGTCGACGACAAGACGCGGCGCGGCGTGGCCCCGCGGAACGTAAGCACCTCGTATCCAAACTCGACCGGATGATCAGTCAGAGTATCAGTAAAGCCCGTGAGGATGTCGGTCAGGCGCTCCTTAACGTTTTTGGCTTCCTGATCCTCGTGCGATGCGTCTAGCCACACTGATAGCTCATGGTGTGCTCCGAGCAAATACAGAGCGGTGCCTTTCGCCGAGAGGTCGACCGTGACCGGCCACTCGTCGAGATGTCGCTGATGGAGCGGAATATCCTTCCAGAACTCGACGATACAGTCCGCCGTCGAGACCTTACCATCTGCCTCCTCGTCGTTGGCGAACCGTCGCCATGGCTCGGTGAGCTCGCGGATTCCGTCATTGCCGACGGGGCCGAGGTTGTTCAGGACGACTTCGACCATCCGCGGCAACTCGGTGAGGACGGCGACGTCGTCTGCGAATGTGCGAACTGGGATTATGA
>NZ_NWQG01000025.1:0-65370 GCF_002529485.1 Mesorhizobium sanjuanii | reverse complement strand
GAGCTTTTGACCATGATCGTTTCCGAAAACCGGATTCCGCTTTTCGGGATCACGGTCTGAACCTCGGTTCGAGGACGATGAAAAGGCGCGGCAATCCGCGCCTTTTTTGTTTTGCCGGAACGATTCTCCTGTATCGGGCCGCAAGCGCCACCTTGCCGATCGGCCTGGTGCCGAGAAGGCATGCGCGGCGCCGCCTCTTCAAAAGGAAAGACGTTCGCCAGGTGAACGGCAAGCTTTTCGCGTCGACCCGCTCGACAAGGTCATCAAGGCCGTGGTGGTCGGAGCACGATAGACATGCATTCGACCCGGATACTTCGCGCGGGCGGCTGCGGGACAGGAAGGGTGGCTTGAGACTGACGCCCATCTGGCGATTGGCGGCATCCAGGTTCAATGCCCGATCGCCGCGTGCCGATTAGGCCTGGAGCCCTGTTTTCAGCCGATCATGGCGCTGCGGCTGCCGGTCTCGGCGTCGCGGATCTTGGTGTCACGCGATTCGAGCATTTCGGCCTTGGAGAGCTCCGCTTCGGCTTCGCCGAGCAGTGATTCGGCAATGCTTCGCTGCTGGGCGAGATCGCTTTGCGAATTTCTGAGATTGTCACGACGCAAACGCGCCGCCTTGGCGAAGGTCGGATAGGCAAAATGGTTGATGTCGGTGATGCCAGCCTTCTTTTCCTCGGCGGTGATCTGAAGTTCCAGTTCGACAGCCATGCGTTCGAATTCGGCGATCATCATGTCGAGTTGCAGCAGCTGCCGCCGCTTCTCGTTCACCTGAAACTGCTTCAGCCGAACGAGGTTTTCACGTGACTTCATGATTCGGTACTCCTGGAAACGCACACCTGCACATATCGTCCAATCCGCCCCGGCAAGCCGACGCTTCACCCGTTTCCACCGGCTTTCCCGGAACTATGGGAAACAAACCCCTAAAGTTTTTTGCCGGCGGTAACCATTCGTTTACGGGCATTGTTAATCATACGGCTCAGGACTTAAGGCCGGGTAAAAATTCCGGTCCTCGGTTGGAAAGCAAGGCCAGCGAGTCCCTGGAGTCACTTAGTCTGGCTTATTAATGTGTTGCATTAGCGGTTTGGTTCTGTGATTCATCATTAGATTCAACAAGGTGTAGAAAGGGGTTAAAAAATCTGATACCGTCACCAGTACGGAATTAGGTTTTGTTAACCATTCGATGGCAGCCTCTGCTCTAGGCAATCACTGCTCCGGTCCTGGACGGGTCGTGAAATGGTCCGGTGGCAGAAAAGGGGAATGAAATGCGTGTTCTGCTGATAGAAGATGACAGTGCAACCGCACAAAGCATCGAGCTGATGCTGAAATCGGAAAGTTTCAATGTCTATACGACCGACCTTGGTGAAGAAGGTGTCGACCTAGGCAAGCTTTATGACTACGACATCATCCTTCTCGACCTCAATCTCCCCGATATGTCGGGATATGAAGTCTTGAGAACACTTCGTCTTTCCAAAGTGAAGACGCCGATTCTGATCCTCTCCGGCATGGCCGGCATCGAGGACAAGGTGCGCGGTCTCGGCTTCGGCGCCGACGACTACATGACCAAGCCGTTCCACAAGGATGAACTGGTTGCCCGCATTCACGCCATCGTGCGGCGTTCCAAGGGCCATGCCCAGTCGGTCATCACCACCGGCGACCTGGTGGTCAACCTTGACGCCAAGACCGTCGAGGTCGGCGGCCAGCGCGTGCATCTGACTGGCAAGGAATACCAGATGCTGGAGCTGCTCTCGCTGCGCAAGGGCACCACATTGACGAAGGAAATGTTCCTCAACCACCTTTACGGCGGTATGGACGAACCGGAACTGAAGATCATCGACGTCTTCATCTGCAAGCTGCGCAAGAAGCTCGACGCCGCTTCCGGCGGCCAGAATTACATCGAGACGGTCTGGGGCCGTGGCTATGTGCTGCGCGAACCCGAGGATATCCGCGTCAGCGCCTGAAAACCCTCGTTGGATTGGGTCTTTACAAAAACCCGGCTTCTGCCGGGTTTTGCTTTTGAACAGCTATTCGTGATCTGGCGTCAGACGCGACTTTCAAGTTGCGGAAGCATTCGAGCAGTTGCGGCCGATTGAACGGCTTCAGCAGATAGCCCTGAGCGCCGGCGCGCTTTGCCTTCATGATCGCCGCGACCTCGACCTCAACCAGCGAAATCAGGATCTGGGGCTGTATCGGGCTCGCCATGGCGCGCACGCGGCGAATGACGTCCACCGCCTGCATATCCGGCAGGGCGCCGTCGACGATGATGATATCAGGCATATCGGCTGCACACATCTCGATCGCGTCAAACCCGCTGGCGGCTTCGATGACCAGCATGTCGGGGCCACCCAGGATGCGCTTTGCAACCTTCCTGATGACGCTCGAACCGTCGATGAACATGCAGCGTTTCATTCGGGCCTTCTTTGCCGGCGTCGCGAGGGGCTGGGAGGCACCATAGGAGCAATCCGGTAAAGAAGCCGAAAACCCGTTGGGTAAAATTTTTGTAAAGGCGCTATTTACATATTCTTCTTCGTCGATACTTCGACTTTGTCAGATCGGAAAATCTTTCCGTTGCGACAGAAGGTATTGTTAGAAACGGTTCTTTATCTGTGCTTTACTGCTGGCGAACGATCCAATCACAGTTCGGAAGCGGATCATGCATCCGAGGCGCTGTGGAGCGCTCCAGGAAGTCTCAGGCTGCGGAAAGTACGATTTCCTCCGCGGTTGCGTGGATCGATATCGTCATGTTGGCTTCGCGCGCCAGGAGCAGCGTGTAATAGGGTTGCACCGAATGCGCGTCGATCGGTTCCTCTGGTCTGTGGCCGGAATGAAGTTCGAGGAACTTCGGCGGTACGCGCAGCATCGGACCGCTCGCGGCCAGAGCAAAGCGCGGCTCGGTGTCGAGGTTCTCGAGCGTGACCACAAGCTTGCCGCCACGCGGGATGGCGGCGTTGGCGACGAGAATGAGATTGAGCAGCAGCTTGACCTTGTTCTTGGGCAACAGCGCGCGGCTTCCGTTCCAGATCAGTTCCGGCTTCTCGTTCTTGAGGAAGGCGATGGCAACGGCTTCTGCGTCCCCGGTGTCGATCATCATGCCGGCAGAACCGGCCGCGCCGAAGGCGATACGGGCGAATTGCAAGCGCGCTGAGGCATTTCTGGCGCTCTGGCGGATCAATTTCATGGCATCTTCGTCGGCGCCGCCTTCATCGAGCAGTTCGAGCCCGTTGTTTATGGCGCCCACCGGCGAAATAATATCGTGACAGACCCGGCTGCACAAAAGTGCTGCGAGATCGGGTGCGGAAAGGGTGAAAAGCTCGGCCATCAGCGAAAAGTCCCTGCAAAATTTCACAATCAATGGCCGGGCGATCGACGATCACGCCTGTCCACACGAATCACGCTTGCTCCCAAGGCTTTCTGAATACACAGCGCTTGTGCGTGCATCAACAAATCCAGAATTTACCGTGATAGAAAATGGTGCGTTCACGCAGGTGGATGCGCGGGCGAGCGAAACCGGGCTAAAACCAGCCTTCGAACCGCCATCTTCATGTGAAAGCTTAATGGTTGAAAAAGAATTACGGCATAGTTTGCCTATAACAGTCATCCTTAACGGCCGCCAAAGAGCCGAACGGATGCGAGGCGTCGGCGAAAGTGCTCCCTGACGGAGATTGGAAGCATGTTTTCCCGATTCTACGACCGGACTTTTTTCCGCGTCCTCACAATGACGATCGCTCTCATGGGCCTTGTCGTCCTTTCCCCCTCGGCTTCGCGAGCCCAGGAATACACCGCTCAGGAGATCGTTGATTCCGGTCACAAATTCTTCGGGGCGACATCGGGCGGGCTCGCTACCGTCGTCGAGAAGATCTTCGCTTCCTACGGCTTGCCAAACGGTTATCTGCTTGGCGAGGAGGGGTCCGGCGCGCTGATCGGCGGCCTGACCTATGGCGAAGGCACGCTCTACACCAAGAATGCCGGCGATCACAAAGTGTTCTGGCAGGGGCCGTCGCTTGGCTGGGATTTCGGCGGCGAGGGCTCGCGGGTGATGATGCTGGTCTACAATCTCAATGATGTGAGCAGCCTCTACAATCGTTTCGGCGGCGTTGCCGGCTCGGCCTATGTGGTGGCCGGCGTCGGCTTCAACGTCATGAAGAACAACAATGTGCTGCTGGTGCCGATCCGTACCGGCGTCGGCGCTCGCCTCGGCATCAATCTCGGTTACCTCAAGCTTACCCAGCGTGCGACCTGGAATCCGTTCTGAGCGGGGCATGTTGGTATTCAGGTGAGGCCGGCCTGCAAATGGCGGTTTTCTGCGCTTCCGGTGTTCACGGACCCAAATGTCCGCTCCGCTCCGGCTGTCGAAGACCACCATTTTCGGCTCGGCTGACCTGAGTTTCAACACGCCCTGGGCCGTGATCGCGCCATTCGGCCCGATCCGTGCGTTTACGGTTCGAACGATGCCGCGGCAGGCCCTTGCCGCAGCACTGGAATTCCGTCATGCGAACGTGGCACAATTGCCCACGATTGTTTGCCATCCATAACGGATAGTCACCTTGGTTCAGTCGATCCTGTTCTTTGTCCTCGGCTTTCTCTGCGCCGGCTTTCTGGCGCTGGTGATTGCCCCGGCGATCTGGCGAAGGGCCGTGGCGCTGACGCGCAAACGCGTCGAAGGTTCGATGCCGCTGACGCTGGCCGAGATCCAGGCGGACAAGGACCGCGTCCGGGCCGAATTCGCCATGTCGACGCGCCGGCTCGAAATGATCGTAAAGTCGCTGCGCGAAAAATCGGCCGAACAGCTCGTCGAGATCGGCCGTGGCCGCGAGGCGCTGAAGGGGCTGGAAATCGAGCGGAAGGACAAGAAACAGGCGCTTCTGGAGCTCGAAGCCAAGAGCGAGGAGCTGCGGCAGCGCGAAGACCAGTTGCAGATTCTGTCGGATCGGCTTGCCCAGACCGAGCGTGTGCTGGAAAAGCGCGCGCTCGAATTGGAAAAGCTGGAGCATATGTATGATGACGCGAGTTTTTCCTCCAGCAACCGTCAGATCGAGTTGGTGGCGCGCGAATCCGAGCTGCAGAAATTAGCCAGCGACATTTCGTTGCTGCGTGGCCAACGCAAGGAAGCGGACAGGCGCAGCCAAGAGATCGTGGCCGAGAGCAAGGCCGTACGGGACGCGTTGAAAGCCGAGAAGAAAAGGACGGGCGAACTGGACAAGAAGGTCGAGCGCCTGCTCGCCACGCTTGCCGATCGCGAGGACAAGCTTGACCGCCGCGAAAAGGAAATCGCACGGCTTCGTGAAAAGAAAGGCGAGGGCAGCACGTCTCCTGTGCGGCCTGTCAGCGCGGCAGACGATCCCGCCGGTGCACCCGCCAAGGGTGACGAGATCGAAAAAGCGATCGCCAAGCTCGATGCCGACCGCGAGCGGCTGGAGGCCAGGTTGGCCGCGCTGGCCCGCGAGAACAGGCGGCTGAAGACTGACCTTGCCACCTTCGAATCCCCCAGATCCGAAGGTGGGAATGATGCCCGCAACACCAGTGCGGCATTGCGCGAGCAGATGAGCGACCTGGCGGCGCAAGTCGTCGCCCTGACGGCGAAGCTCGATGGGCCGGAATCGCCGATCGCCAAGGCGCTTGCAGCACCCAGGCAGCCGTCAAGCAATGAACGCAGCCTTGCCGACCGCGTACGGGCGTTGCAGAAAGCCGCTTTGACGAATTGAAGCCAGAAGCGGTCTTCCGCGGTTCATCTCTTGCTTGTGGAAAAGTGATGCAGCGCGATGGCTGACGCCGCGGCGACATTCAGGCTGTCGAACCCCTCGGCCATGTCGATCCGTATAGTCCGCAGGCGGGCAAGCAGGCTTTCCGGCAGACCTTCACCTTCGGTGCCGAGATAAAGCGCCAGCCGCTCTGCCCTTTTTGCATCACGGATTTCGGCTTGCCCGCGCGGCGACAGAGCGAACTGGTCGAAGCCTTGCCGGTCGAGCGCGGCAATGAAGCCGACGGTGTCGGCGAAGGAGGCGAAGGGCACTTTCAGCGCGGCGCCGACCGAGACGCGGATCGCCTTGCGATACAATGGATCGCAGCAGGTCGCGTCCAGAAATACGGCATCGGCGCCGAAGGCAGCGGCGTTGCGAAAGACGGAGCCTATATTGTCATGATTGGCGATGCCGACCAGCACGACGATCAGCGCGCGGGCCGACAGAGCGCCAAGTAGGGCCTCGGCGGGTTGTACCGTGGCCTTGCGGCCGATCGCCAATATGCCGCGATGCATGTGGAAGCCGGCAATCCTGTCCATGATCTCGCCGGCCGTGACGTAGACCGGCAGGTCCACGGGCGCCTTGCGCAGGATTTCGCCAAGGCCGGCCAGCCGGTTTTCGAGCACCAGCACCGATTCGGCTTTGAAGCGCCCGGTTGAGAGCAGCACGTCCAATACGACCTTGCCTTCGGCAACGAAGCGACCTTGCCGGCCGGCAAGATCGCGCTCGCGTATGTCCAAATAGGCAGAGACGCGCGGGTCCTGCGGGTCATCGATGCGGATAGGGTCCATGCGTTCCTCGGCGGAACTCGCATCGGAAAATCGGAATCGATTTTCGGAAAGCACGATGCGAGGACTCAAAGTCTTGAGACACGTACTTTGTGCGTCCAAGCGGACGCACGTCTCCCCCTAAACATCAGCGATGTGGAAACGGTCGGACTTTTCCGGTCAAGTGCCGGAGCGGCGCAGGCGATAGGCCATCTGCGACAGCTCGCCCTCGCCGAAAATCCCGTCCAGCATGGTGAGAAGTTCGCGCACGGCTTCTGATTTGCAGGAATAGTAGATCATCTGCCGGTCGCGGCGGGTCTCGACGAGATCGAGCGCCCGCAATTTGGCCAGATGCTGCGACAGGGCTGATTGGCTGAGCAAAACCTTCTCGGCGATGGCGCCGACCGACATTTCACCGTCAGCCAAATAGCTCATGATCAACAGCCGTTTCTCGTTGCCCATCAACGTCAGAAACGTGGCTGCCGATTCGGCGTTGGCGATTAGCTTTGTCGAGACCATCGATCCCCCATGCCTTCCTACTCATCCGACGCTATGGGGGCAATAGCATCTGATTCCATAGACTCACTGAATGTGCGCTGGCGATTCAACGCTAGCGGGAAAGGTAGAACATTTCGCTCAAATCTCAAGGCTTGCTTTCGACCCCACTCGATTAACTTTGAAGCTGTGTCTAATTCGCCGCTCGACCGGTCTTTGCCATGTCGACCAAGACATGGCGCAGCTCCCGCGCGGCATGCAAAGGCTCGGGAAAGAAGATCCGGCAGACATCGTCGCCCGATGCCAGATCCATGCCATCGGCGTCGAAGCCGGTGACGACCCAATCGTCGCCCGCGGCCTTGGCGAAATGGCTGGCATAGATGGCAATCGCATCGCGATGGTCGGCATTCATGTGGTCAAGGGCGGATTGTTCGGCGGTGGCGAGCTCCTCGACGAGGGGTGCGTTGGTGACAAGGTCGGCACGGTCGAGCAAATAGGCCTTGCCGAAGCCGCCATTCAGGCTGGCTCGCTCGGGCTCGAGGCGGAAGATCGAGAAGTCGCCAAGCCCGGCATAGAGCTTCGCCTTGGGATTGCGATTGAGATAGCGCCGTTCGGCGCGGGCATGGGCGCCTGATCCGCGCTCGAGCGGCACCGCCTGGCAAACCAGGGTGATTCGCGGGTGCGCCAGCGGATCGCCCTTGCCGGGTTCACCCACAAGCAGAGAACAGCGCGGGTCCGCAAGGATCGCGCCGGTATGGGCGGACAGCCTCGAGACGAGGATCAGCGGCGTGCCGTCGATATCGGCCGCCACACCAACCCTGCTGGCCAGCGGCGAACCGGTTCCGGGCTCGATCACCGCAAGCGCGCCGAAGCGGGCGCTGCGGATCAGCGTCTTGGCCAGCCTGATCGCCTCGGCGTCCGTCTCGCGGATCACGTCCTTCTTTTGCTCGATCAAAACGCTCACCGCGGTAAGTTGATTTACGTCATCCACTTATCAAACGACAAGTCCAATATGGCAATAGAGCGGAATGCACGGTGAACGGGGCATTCCGCTCTATCTGTTTGTTTCAGCCGCATTTATGCGACGTCAAGTGTAGCCACTTGGCTGCAAAATGCTTTGGCTATTTCGGAGCCATGCGGATGGCGCCGTCGAGGCGGATGGTTTCGCCGTTCAGCATCTGGTTTTCGACGATGTGCAGCGCAAGTGCCGCATATTCGGAAGGTTCGCCCAGGCGAGACGGGAAGGGCACCGCGGCGCCCAGCGAATCCTGCACCTCCTGCGGCATGCCGGCCATCATCGGCGTTTTGAAGATGCCGGGCGCGATGGTGCAGACGCGAATGCCTGAGCGGGCAAGGTCGCGCGCCACAGGCAGCGTCATGCCGACGACGCCACCCTTGGAAGCGGAATAGGCTGCCTGGCCGATCTGGCCGTCATAGGCGGCGACCGATGCCGTGTTGACGATGACGCCACGCTCACCGCCCTGCAACGGCTCGAGTTTGGCGGCCCGGTCAGCGACGAGGCGGATCATGTTGAAGGTGCCGATCAAATTGACCTCGATCACCTTGCGGTACTGGTCGAGCGGATGCGGACCATCCTTGCCGATCGTCTTGATGCCGATGGCGATGCCGGCGCAGTTGACCAGGATGCGCGGTTCGCCGAGCTTTCTTGCCACCTCCGCGACGGAAGCAGCACCGCTGTCGGCGCTGCTCACGTCGCATTGGATGGCGAGGCCGCCAATGTCGGCCGCTACCTTCGCCGCCCGTTCGATGCCGAGGTCGAGGATGGCAACGTTGGCGCCCTTCGCGGCCAGCGCTCGCGCCGTCGCCTCGCCAAGGCCGGATCCGCCTCCGGTGACGATCGCAATCTGGCCGTTCGGGTTCATCTCGGTGTCCTCGCCGGACACATGCTACGAAGCCCGACGGGACGGCGCAACATCCGCATCGTCATGCCATCACGGCGACGGGCTCGGCGATCTTCGCCTGATCGGCGTGGCAGACCTCCCCCGCAAGCCTTGCCACCGCGCCCGGCACGATCTCATGCGCCAAAAGCCGGTCGAGGTCGACCGGGCGCGGCATGGAGATCTGCCCGCGTGGGATTCTCTTGAAGCCAAGCGGGCCATAATAAGGCTCGTCCCCGACAAGCATGATGGCTGCCATGCCGGCCTTGGCGGCGGCCTCCAATGCGATCGTCACCAGCCGGCGGCCGATGCCGAGATTCTTGAAGGCTGGCCGCACCGCAAGCGGCCCGAGCATCAGTGCACGGCCGGCGCCGGCGGCGATGCGCGTCATGCGCACCGAGGCGACAACGGTATTGTCCTCGACGGCGACAAAGGACAGCCCCCGCTCATGCGGGCCGCCCTCGCGGATTTTGTAGGCGGCCAGCACGAAACGGCCGGGCCCGAAGGCCTCGTCGTTGATGGCTTCGATTTCGGGGTCATGCGCCGGAGTTTCCAGCAGGTATCTTACGTCGGCAAGGCTCATGGTCTTTGCGTTCCGGTACGGGGAAAGGTTTGCTGCAAACGGCAGCGTTCGCCAGTCAGCGCTATATCAAGCGCGGGCGCCCTTTCGTCGTCGGTCAGACCGGATCAAAGCAAAGTCGAACATGCGGATTGTCCGCTAGCATCAATTTTCGGCCGCTGCAATCTGCCGTTTTCGTCCACCGCTTCGCCCAGGTGACGGTCTGTTCAGCACATGACGACTTCGGCGCCGCCGCCTTGCGCCTAAATGGTTGTTGAGGACGCAAGGAGATTTCGCATGGGATTGCTGGTCGAAGGCAGATGGCATGATCGCGGGTATGACACCGCGGGCAGTGGCGGCAGGTTCGTGCGGGCGCAGTCGCAATGGCGCGATTGGGTCACTCGCGACGGCGCGCCGGCCGAGGGCCGCAAGCGTGGTTTCAAGGCCGAGCCCGGCCGCTATCATCTCTATGTCTCGCTTGCCTGTCCCTGGGCGCACCGGACGCTTATCTTTCGCGCGCTGAAGAGGCTCAAGGACGTGATTTCCGTCTCGGTCGTCCACCACTTCATGGGCGCTAATGGCTGGACGTTCCTGGCCGAGGACGATGCCACCGGCGATACGCTCTACGGCCTCGATTTCCTGCACCAAGTCTATACCAAGGCCGATCCAGCCTATTCCGGCCGGGTGACGGTGCCGGTGCTATGGGACAAAAAAGAGCAGACCATCGTCTCCAATGAATCCTCCGAGATCATCCGCATGCTCAATTCCGCCTTCGACGAATGGGGCGACGCCAGCCTCGATTTCTATCCGCAGGCGCTGCGCGGTGAGATCGACAGGGTCAATGCGCTGGTCTATCCCGCCGTCAACAACGGCGTCTACCGCGCCGGCTTTGCCACCACGCAAGCGGCCTATGAGGAAGCGTTTGGCGACCTGTTCTCGGCGCTCGACACGCTGGAGGCCCGGCTGTCGCAACAGCGATACCTCGTCGGCGACCGCATCACCGAGGCCGACTGGCGGCTGTTCACCACGCTGGTCCGCTTCGATCCGGTGTATGTCGGCCATTTCAAGTGCAATCTGCGCCGCATTGCCGACTATCCGAACCTGTCGAACTATCTGCGCGACCTCTATCAGGTGCCCGGCGTCTCGGGCACGGTGAACCTGCACCACATCAAGGCGCACTACTACGGCAGCCATGAAACCATCAATCCGACGCGCATCGTGCCGGTCGGACCGGAGCTCGACCATGGCGCGCCGCATGATCGCGCGCGGTTCAGGAAGGCGGCGTGACCTACCAGTAGGGCGACGGCTGTTCGCCGCCAAAAATCTCAGCGATGCGCCGCAACGTGGCCGGCGTGGTTCCCTCGGGCAGGCGGTCAAGCGGAAAGAAACCGGCTTCGGCGATCTCATGGTCCGGCAGCTTCGGCGCGGTCTGGCTGAACCCTTCGATCAGATACAAGCCGACGTGATCGCGGCGGCTGGCCCGGTGGTTGAAATGCATCGACTTCAGCAGCGGCGGCGCGCTGAGCGCAATGTTTCCCTCCTCGGCGAGTTCGCGCACAAGCGCTTCAACCAGCGTCTCGCCGAGCTCCACGCCGCCGCCCGGAAGCTGCCAGCCCGGGACATAGGTGTGGCGGATGAGAAAGACGGAATCGGAGGCGCGATCGTGGACCAGGCCGCGCACGCCGAGCGTCATTGGCCGCCGCAGGACGAAGTACAGGTGGAACAGCCTTGCCCTAAAACCCGGCCAGCCGGTCTGGCGAAAGGCCTGTTGCGGATCGGACCGCTTCATCAACCACGAAACCGTGGGTGGAAAGCGGCGCGCGCGTCGCATATGAAGGAAGGATGTTCAGGCTCGCGCATATTTCCGATATCCATCTGGGACCGCTCCCCGATGTAACCTATCGCGATCTCGCCTCCAAGCGCGTGGTCGGCTACGTCAACTGGCAGCGCAACCGCCGCCGCCACATGCACGATGCCGTCATCGACACGATCGTCACCGACATGAAGGCCAGCGGGGCGGATCACATCTCCGTCACCGGCGATCTGGTCAATCTGGCGCTCGACGGCGAGATCGAGATGGCCAAGCATTGGCTGGAGACGCTGGGTTCGCCGGATGATGTGTCGGTCGTGCCCGGCAACCACGACGCCTACGTGCCGGGCGCCTTCGACAAGACCTGCCGGTCATGGGCAGCATGGATGACCGGTGATGGCGTCGATACGCCGGTCGACCGCAACGCCTTTCCCTATCTGCGCGTGCGTGGCGACATTGCGCTGATCGGTGTCACGACGGCGCGCGCCACGGCTCCGTTCATGGCCAACGGCTTCTTTCTGGAAGGCCAGGCCGAAAGGCTGCGCGGTATTCTCGATGCGACCGCCAGGCGCGGGCTGTTCCGGGTGATCATGATCCACCACCCGCCGGTGCGCGGCGCGGTTTCGCAGCCCAAGCGGCTGTTCGGCATCGCCCGCTTCAACAAGGTCGTTCATCGGCATGGCGCCGAACTCATCCTGCACGGCCATTCGCATGAGCCGTCGCTGTTCTTCATTGGCGGGCGAGGCAGCAGGATTCCCGTGGTTGGCGTGGCTGCCGCGGGGCAGTCGCCCGGCGGCAGGCGCCCGGCCGCACAGTATAATCTGCTCGATATTGATGGCGAAAAGGGCAATTGGCGCATCAAGCTGACACGGCGCGGCCTGACCGGGCCAGCCATAGCGCCATCCGACCTGGAGACGCTGGAGCTTGGCGCGAACGCCGAAGCTATGGCTTGAAGTTCACGCCCATCGCAACGATGCGGTCCCAGAATAATACGACCGAGACAACCAGCCCGACCAGGGCGCCCGCCGCGATCAACCCAAGGCCGGAAAGGAAGGCCGACCAGCCCTTGCTGCGCGGGGCGGCCTGCAACGGTGGCTCGGCTTCCGCCACGGCAGCGCGTTTCAGGCCAGCGATAGCCTGCTCGACGCCACCTTCCAGCATTCTCTGGCGTTCAACGACGCGTTCCGCCACGTAGCGCGTCACCTGGTCGGCTATGGGTTTCATGTCGGTCGATTCGGCGAGCACCACACGACCGATGCGCGTATCCCTGAGGAAACGATAGGTGCGGCGGTCGCGCCCCATGGCGATGTGGCTGACGGCATCGATCCACAGACGCGGCTGCAGCCCGGACGATACGGCGAAGTCGAAATTGTCCATGTCGGCGGGCACGTCGGCGAAGACAGGTGCCAGTTCGGCGGCAAGCAAGTCGAGCCGCATGCGATGCGCCTCGCGCATGTCGACCACGACGTCATCGCGGTCGGCGAAGGCGTTTTTCACGTCGCGAATGGCATCGGACAATTTTCGCGACTGATCGATCTGGGTGATGTTCTCGCCTGCGTCCTTCATCGACGTTCGCCTCGTGGTTTGGTTAACAGCGAGTTAACACAATCGCCGGCAAATTGCACGCTGGACCGACCTTCGCGTAGGTGCCGGAGGTTGCCTGGCGCGTCCAAGCGGCCGCACATCTTTGCAGTGAAGGGATCAGTTGGCCGCGGCGGCAAATTTTTGCCGAAGAGGGCGGCTACGGCGTTTCATGTTGCGGCGAATTATCTCCGCGACCAGGCCGGGCGCCTCCTCGACCAGCATATGGCCGGTCTCCAGCACATGGTGCAGGTGGAAATGCGCCGGCAAGCCATCGGCCTGGGTAAAGGGCAGCACCGTGTCGCCGGTTCCCCAAACCACCATCACCGGCATGGTCAGTGTCTCGAGCCGTTCGCGCGGGATGGCACCTTGCCGATCATCCCTGGTCATGGCAGCCGCGATCTCGACCAGTTTCTGCAACTGGCCAGGACGCGCACGCATATCGCCATGGACATCCACGATACGCTCCGAGGGCAGACTTTGCGGTCCGGACATGGCGGCGAGGCAGGCACGAATTTCATTTCTGTCGACAGCAGCGGCGTAGCGACGCAACAGCGGCCCGTTGATCTCCGTGCCAAAGCCGCCCGGGGCCAGAAGTGTGAGCGACGCTATTTTTCCGGGGTCGGCCAATGCAATCAGCACTGCTACCGCTCCGCCCATCGAATGGCCAACGAGATGCATTCTCGTGATTTTGCGTGCGGCGAGATCGGCAAGAACGGCGCGAGAGGCCGTCTTGGCCGTACCGCCCTCGGGGAAATCGAGCGACAGTCCGTGGCCCGGAAGATCATAGGCCAGTGTGCGTGCTTCGGGTGCCAGTGTCGAAATCACCTCGCGCCAATCATCGTGGCAACCGCCGAAGCCATGCAGGAAGACGATCGTCTTCGAGCCGGCGCCCCGTTCGACAGCGTAAAGGGATGAAATCATGAAAATTTATGGTGTTTTTGCAAGACGGGCGGGACAACAAAACGGGCCGGACAGACAATCTGAGATTGTGGTTGATTGCTCTTTGTCCAGGTCCATGGCCAGTAAAATTTTCGCGATCAGGCGCCAGTCTGGAAATGGTCAGCTACCGCTGCCGATCCCGGCGGCATGCAGGGCCTCGACCAGCCGGTCGGTTAGATCTGGGGGATATCGTCTGTCGGCGAACGTCGTGCGCGGATCGGCTGCGAATTTCGGGAACTTGGCGGCCAGTTCGTCCGCGAGCTTTAGCGCCAGCTGATCGCGGCCGGCGGCCTTCGCCCCGATCAGCCGCGCCGCCAGATAGTGCGATTTCGTCGCCGTCGGCCGCAGCGCATCGCTGGCGATCGTGGCCCTGTTCATGTCGCCCAGCATGAACGCACCGACGAAAAGCCCGTAGTCCCACCAGGTCGGATGAGCGCTGGAGATTTCGACGGCGTGAGCAAGAATTGGCGTACCCTGGCCGTACTTGCCGGCGAAGATCAGCCCGTAGCCATAGGCGGCCGCCATACTGAGGTCATAGGGGTTGAGCTCGTGGGCCTTGCGCATCCAGCGGATCGATTCCTCCGAATTGCCGAGGCGCGAATAGAGGTAGCCATAGGCGCGGTGCGCATAGGGGCTGGTCGGCCCCATCTGCGCGGCGCGATGGGCAAACAACATCGCCTGTTCGATGGTTGCACTAGGGGGATAGGCGTAGTGATCGGTGACCGCCTCGAGGTGCAAGGAGGCAAGTTCGGAATAGACGAGCGACGACTTCGCATCCAGATTGGCCAGGTTTTCGAGACAACGATACGCAGCCTCGTGCGTCCTGGCGCTCTGGTCGAGATAGTATTTGTCGTTGAGCCGCAGACATTCCGTCAGGCCGTTTTGGATGCCGCTCTGTTCGATATAGTTGTAGATCGTGCCCGAGGCCGGAACGGCCGAGCTCAAAATATCGGCGACACTATCCTCGACGGCGGAGGGGGTGTTGTCGGCGGCAGGGAGGCTGCGTGACAACAGGACCCGCCCGGTCGCCACGCTTTGCAATTCGAGAGTGACATCGCCCGTCGTCGGTCCCGGCAAGACATCGAATATGAAACTGGTTGCGTCCGCGACCGGATCAGGCGGGCTGTCGACGTCGCGACCGATGAAGTTGACCGTATCGAAGCTGCTGAGGCCGGCGCGCAGCGACGCGGCAACGCGCGCCGCCTCGGCGCTGTTGGCTTTCACGGCAATGTAGACGAGCGGAAGGGCTTCGATCGGGGGCAATGGCGCGATGCTGCCGGTCGCCACTGCATTCTCCACCGTCGATGCGGCATCGCCTCCGGCCAGCAACGCGCTGCTTCCCTGACGTAGGATCAACACGCCCAGCATGACGATGACCAGAGCGATCGCCGCCCAGAAGAACTGGAGATGGCGTCGCAGCGCGTGTCCCGGCTCGGGGACGGCGGAGGACATGAACGATGCAGGGCGCGCGACCATGCCGGCGCCTTCGAGCGGTTCCGGCAAGGGGGCGACCGTCTCGACATGTTCTGCCGGTTCGGATCCGACCGGGAGGCGGATCGCGTTGAGTTCATAGGATGGGACATAGCCGCCACGCGGAATGGCGATGCGGATAGGTTCGGTAAGGCCCTCATTGGCGAAGTAGTGCTGCAGAAGCTCGCGCAGCCTGCCTGCCTGGACCCGCACTACGGCATCGGTCGACGGATCGAAATCGCCGTCCTTGCCGAAAACATCCATCGCGATGGAAAAGCCCTTGAGCTTGTCGGCTTCGCCAGCCTGCTCGCGCTCGACCAGATAGCGAAGCAATTTACGCGCGCGCTCGGATCGCCCGAACGTCTCGCTGGCTAGCAATCGCTCCAACGTCTCGCGCACTGCGGGGGCGGCAGGCGTGGCATGCTGCAAGTGTCGATCCTTTCGAAGTCGGCACAGGTTATGCGCGCGATCATATAGCGCCTACACTGCCACACAAGCATGCATCCATTATGCGATCGCGTACCCCACTGGATAATCCCCCGGTGGTTAATGGCGTTAACGATTGGAGCAAGATGGTCCCGTTCGGGCCCATCTTGCTCTTGTCGGGTTTTTCAGCCCGCCTTGCGGCCGATGATGCGGTTGGCGGCGGAAACCACGGCTTCCAGCGAAGCGGCCACGATGTTGGTGTTGATGCCGGCGCCGAACAGCTTGCCGCCTGGATGTTCCATCTCGACATAGGAGATGGCCGAGGCATTGGAGCCGCGCTGCATCGAATGCTCGGAATAGTCGAGCACCGACATCTCGATGCCGATATGGCGCGACAGCGCGTCGACGAAGCCGTCGATCGGGCCGGTGCCGGTACCGGATATCGTCACCTCCTTGCCCCTGTCGAGGATGATCGCCTCCACCACGCGCCGGCCCTTGGTTTCGGTATCCGGATAGGTCTGATGATCGAGGAATTTCAGCCGCGCGCCGGGCTGGTCGATATAGGTGTCGAGAAAGCGTTCGTGGATGCGCTTGGCCGGCACCTCCTTGCCTTCGGCATCGGTGATCGCCTGGATCGCCTGGCTGAATTCGATCTGCAGGTTGCGCGGCAAATGGAGGCCGTAGTCCGCCTGCAGCACATAGGCAATGCCGCCTTTGCCGGATTGCGAATTGATGCGGATGATCGCCTCGTAGTTGCGGCCGACATCGGCCGGATCGATCGGCAGATAAGGCACTTCCCAGTGCGACGTGTTGGCCTTGCGCAACGCCTTCATACCCTTGTTGATGGCGTCCTGGTGCGAGCCCGAAAAGGCGGTGTAGACGAGTTCACCGACATAGGGATGGCGCTCCGGGATCTTCAACTGGTTCGAATATTCGTAGACGTCCTTCATCCGATTGATGTCGGAGCAATCGAGTTCGGGATCGACGCCTTGCGTGTACATGTTGAGCGCCAGGGTGACGATGTCGACATTGCCGGTGCGCTCGCCATTGCCGAACAGCGTGCCTTCGACGCGATCGGCACCTGCCATCAGGCCGAGTTCGGTGGTGGCGATGCCGGTGCCGCGATCATTGTGCGGGTGCAATGAAATGAGCAGGTTCTCTCTGATATCCAGGTTACGGCACATCCATTCGATGCGGTCGGCATAGATGTTGGGCGTCGACATCTCGACCGTGGACGGCAGGTTGATGATCAGCTTGTTGTCCGCGGTCGGCTTCACGATCTCGGTGACGGCATTGCAGATTTCCAGCGCAACGTCGAGCTCGGTGCCCGTAAAGCTCTCAGGCGAGTATTCGAACCGGTAGCCGCCGCCGGCCTTGGCCGCCATGTCGGTGATCATCTTGGCTGCGTCGGTGGCGATGCGCTTGATGCCGGCAACGTCTTTCTCGAAGACGACGCGGCGCTGCAATTCGCTGGTCGAGTTGTAGAAATGCACGATCGGGTTGGTGGCGCCCTTCAGCGCCTCGAAGGTGCGAGTGATCAGTTCCGGCCGGCACTGTACCAGCACCTGCAGCGAGACATCGGCCGGCACATTGCCTTCCTCGATGCACCAGCGGGCGAAGTCGAAGTCGGTCTGCGAAGCCGAGGGAAAACCGATCTCGATCTCCTTGAAACCCATATCGAGCAACAGGCCGAACATGCGCGCCTTGCGCTCGTGGCCCATCGGGTCGATCAGCGCCTGGTTGCCGTCACGCAGGTCGACCGAGCACCAGATCGGAGCCTTGTCGATCACCTTGGAAGGCCAGGTGCGATCGGTGAGGCCGACCGTCGGATAGGGCTGATATTTGCGGGCTGCGTCCGGCATGCCCCGGGCTGGCTCTGGCATGTCCCGGGCTGCGTCCTTTGCCATGGGTTCCCCGCCATCGCGGATATCTTCTCGTGCGTTCATCGTCGTTTCTCCCGGCGGCTCGCGGATCCGCCTTCAGGCGGAATTGGTGCCGAGCGGCGCCTTACCAAAGTTTCGTTCGCTTGATGTGACTTGCCAATTTGATTGGCCAAGGAGCGTGCGCGTGAGCGGCGGTTCGACCGCCGGGCGCTCCTTCAGCGAACCCGGCGATCGCCGATAAGGCCGAGAAGCAGCAGGGTCGACGCAAGCGCGCGCACGGTCTCGCCGGCAAAGCCGGTTGGACGGGAAGCGACAAAGGGAACGCGCGTGTTCATGGCGGTTCTCATACAGGAGCAGGCTGTGGGAGGCAAGTGGGCTGCATGGCGGCGCTGCGCGCGCGCTCTTCCCCACACGGTGCAAATGCGCCAGACTGGGCTGTCGACTAGGCGACAACGCCGGGGGAGGTCGTCCGTGAATTTCGTGTTCTTCTCGCCGCATTTTCCGGCCAATGGCGCCGACTTTTGCGACCGGCTGAAGAAGGCCGGCGCCACTGTGCTCGGCATCGGCGACGCGCCCTACGAAGCGCTGAACGGAAAACTGAAGGCGGCGTTGTCGGAATATTACCGCGTCGCCGACATGGAGGATTACGAGCCGGTGTTCCGGGCGATGGGCCATTTCATCCACAAATGGGGCCGCATCGACCGCTTCGAGTCGCTCAACGAGCATTGGCTGGAGCTGGAAGCCAACATCCGTACCGACTTCAACATCTTTGGCACCAAACTCGATTTCGTGAAGAATTTGAAGCGCAAGAGCCGTATGCGCGCCTTCTTCCGCAAGAGCGGCGTCGAGACCATCCCGCAGCGCAAATGCTCCGACCGGGCCGGCGCCATGACCTTCATCCGCCGTGTCGGCTATCCCGTGGTGGTGAAGCCGGATTCCGGCTCCGGCGCGTCGAACACATTCAAGATTTCCAATACGAGGGAACTCGACCAGTTTTTCAAGGACAAGCCGGAAGATGTCAGCTTCGTCATGGAGCAGTTCATCGAGGGGCTGGTGGTGACCTTCGACGGGCTGGTCAACCGCGACGGCGAGGTGGTGCTTGCCGCCAGCCACCGCTACGACCAGAGCGTCATGGAGGTGGTCAACCACGACCGCCATATGAGCTACACCTGCTTTCCCGAGATCAGCCCGGCGGTGGAAGAGGCAGGCCGGAAGATCCTGCGGGCATTCGACGTGCGCGAGCGTTTCTTCCATATCGAGCTGTTCGAGACCAAGGACGACCGCATTATTGCGCTCGAGGTCAACATGCGTCCGCCCGGCGCCTGGATGACCGACGCCATCAATTACACGTTCGACATCGACGTCTATGCGGCGTGGGCCGAGATGGTGGTCAGGGATGCCGCCGGCGGGCCCTACAAGGGCAAGTACTTCACCGCCTATGCCAGCCGCAAGCGGCACCTCGACTATTTGCACAGCCATGCCGACGTGCTAGCCGCCCATGGCGACAAGATCGTCCACCATCAGGCCATAGAAGAGGTTTTCAGCCGCGCCATGGGACACTACGCCTATCAGATGCGGTCCAAAGACGCCCAGGCGCTGCGCCGGGCGGTTGGCTACATCCACGCGGAAAAGGCATGAGGCCGATGGACATCTCTTATCACAAGGGTTTTGCCCGCAACCTTGGCCGCGACATGGAATACAAGCGCTACGGCCATGCCGGGCGGCCGGTGGTGGTGTTCCCGACCTCGCAAGGACGGTTCTACCAGTTCGAGGATTCCGGCGGGGTCGCAGCGCTTTCGGAGTTCATCGACACCGGCCGCATCCAGCTGTTCACGCTCGATGGCATCGATTCGGAATCCTTCTTCGCCAAGCATGCCGACCCGGCCGATCGCATCGCCCGCCACGAGGCCTATTTCCGCTATGTGCGCGAGGAGGCGCTGCCCGAACTGTCGGCGGTCGCTGCCGGGGCCAATGGCGGACGCACCCTGAAGCCGCTGTTTTCAGGCTGTTCGATGGGCGGCTATCACGCATCGAACTTCGTCTTCCGCTTTCCGGAACTGAGCAGCGGCGTCATCGCGCTGTCCGGGGTCTATTCGACCCACGACTTCTTCGGAGAGGCGCTCGACGGCAACATCTTCTTCAACTCGCCGCTCGACTACCTGCCCGGCATCGTCGACCAGAAACTGCTCGGCCGGCTGAAGGCGCTGAGGCTGATCTTCTGCTGCGGGCAGGGGGCATGGGAAGAACGGATGCTGGCCGAGACGCGGGCGCTGGAACAGGTGCTGCGCGAAAAGTCCATTCCCGCCTGGGTCGATTATTGGGGCGGCGATGTCAGCCACGACTGGCCATGGTGGCACAAGCAGCTGGTCTATTTCTTCGCCCGCTGGCTGGATGACGATTTGATGCACAGGCTGGATTAAGGTGTGTCGATATTCAGGTGATGCCGGCCTGCAAACGAAAGTTTCCTGCGCTTCCGGTGCTCACGTACTTCAAGTACGCTCCGCTCCGGTTCTCGGAAAACTTTCGTTTTCGACTCGGCCTGACCTGAATCTCAACACACCTTAGCGCACAGACGAATGATCACGCCCAATCCCATCCGCCGCTTTGTCGAGGCCACCAATGCCGGCGACACCGAAGCCTTTCTGGATAATTTCACGGCCGACGCTTTTCTGAGCGACTGGGGCCGGTCGTTCAGGGGGCGCGATGAGATCGCGCGCTGGAACCAGTCGGACAATATCGGCGTGCAGTCTCATTTCAGCATCGTCCGCGTCGCAGCTGTGGACGGCACCTATCAGGTCCGCATTGCCGTGAAGGGCAACGGCTTCAACGGCGAGGGCGATATGACCTTCACGCTGGACGGCGATCGCATTTCGAGCTTGGTGATCGCCTGACGGTCCGCACCGTAACGGTGCGGTGGAACCTGTCGCGAGCAGGTCATTCTTTCAGGCTTCTCGCCACCAGCCGCGCCACGCTCGGCCCGACCAGCAGCACGACCAGGAAACGGGCCGATTGCAGCGCCATGACGAAGGAGATGTCGACGTTCTGCGCCGCGGCGGCGATGATGGCGACACTGTCCATGCCGCCGGGACTGGTCGCCAGATAGGCGGTCAGCGGATCGACCCCGAGCAGATGGCTGATCATGAAGCCGAGACCGCCGCAGAAGGCGATCAGCGCGATGATGGAGCCGACGATCTGCGGCAGCGCCCGCGCCGCGTGACGCAGGATCTGACGGGTGAAGTTCAGTCCGATCGACCATCCCACCATCGCGTAGCTGAGGGCCAGCAGCCAGTTCGGCAATTGCATCGGCACGCCAAGGCCGAGATGAATCACCGCGCCGAAGATGAAGGTGCCGAGAAAGAAGGGCGACGGCAGCCTGAACAGCTTTCCCATCAGGCCGCCGACGAGTGCGATGCCGATGGTGGCAGTGAAGGCTTGCGGATCGATCGGCGGAAACCAGACGATGGGCGGGATCTCGATACCCGATGTGTCGACCCACATGCGTGCGATCAGGGCAGCCGTCATCGAGACGAAGATGACGCGCAGATACTGCATGAAGGCGACGAGGCGCTGATCGGCGCCGAAGGCACCGGCCATCAGCACCATGGCGGTGGCCGCGCCCGGCGACGAACCCCAAACGGCGGTGGTGCCGGGCAGGATGCGCCAGCGGCTGATCAGCCAGCCGAGCAAGCTGGAGGCCGCGACGGTCGCCACCACGACGCCGAGGAAGAGCGGCCATTCCCTGTAGAAGACCGCGAAGATGTCGGTCGAGATCGAACTGGCGACAAGGCAACCGACGATCGCCTGCGCGGAGCCGAACAGGGGGCGCGGGACGCGTACCGTGGCGCCATTGGTGCCGGCCAGGATCGCCGCCAGCATGGGTCCGATCAGCAGCGCCGCCGGCAAGGCGGCGAGTTCCAGCGCGCCGGCGAACAGGATCGAGAGCACCAGGAGGACCAGCCACTGCCAGCCCTTGTGCATGCGCGCCATGCGTTCGACGGGCGGTTGGTCGGGCGAGAAATCCATATTCGCTCTTAGACCCATGCAGGAAGAATGCGAAGCCCGTTGCGGGAGAAATTCTAAGGCTCGCTCGTCGCTGGTTTTGGGATTCCGCGACGCGCAGCTACCGCGACAGGATTGCTTCAGAGCCACTGCAATTCACTACCTTGCATAAACAGGTAGCGTGCTATATACAGATCTCGAATTCGAGGTTTGCATGACCGACTCAATCCAGGTGCAGTTGCGAAAAGGCGCCCTCGATCTGTGCGTCCTGGCCGTGCTGTCGCGAGGTGAAAGCTACGGCTATGAAATCGCCAGCACGCTGGTTGCCGCGGTGAGCATGGGGGAGGGTACGATCTATCCGCTGATGCGCCGGATGCAGAATGACGGCCTGGTCGCCACCCGCATCGTCGAGTCCAGCAGCGGGCCGCCGCGCAAATATTACCGGCTCACGCCGCTCGGCCAGCAGGCTTTCGAAGCCCACCGCCGCGACTGGCGCTCCTTCGCGGGTGCAGTCGATAAACTTCTTGAGGATTTGCCATGACCAGGGATGCTTTCTTGCGCACGCTGAGACTGGGGCTTGCCGGTCTGCCGCCTCAAGAGATCGAGGACATCGTTGGCGACTATGCCGCCCATTTCGCCGAATCCGACGCGTCGGGTCGTGGCGAGGCCGAGGTCGCGGCTGCCTTGGGTGATCCGGCCAGGCTTGCCCGCGAGTTGCGGGCCGAGGCGGGCTTGCGTCGTTTTGAGGCCCATTGGAGCGTGTCGAACATGTTGGCGGCGATGCTGGCGCTTGCCGGGCTTGCTTTCGTCGACATCGTCTTCCTGCTGCCGCTGCTGATCACTGCGATCGTCCTCGCGCTCGGCCTCGGCATCGCGCTTGTCGCCATCGGCGCCCTCGGCATCAAGATCATTCTCACCACACTGCTGTTCGACATCGGTGGTGCCATCACGGTGACTTTAGGCCATCTGTTCATCGGCGCTGGATTGGTAAGCTTCTTCCTCGGCGGCGGAGCCTTGCTGCTGCTGGCGCTGAGCGCCGGGATACGCGTGCTCGGGCGCTATGCCCGGCTGCATTCCCGTCTGGCTCAACCGGACCATGACCGGGTTTGAGCGTTGCCAAGCTCGAGCAATTCGTCATCACGTTGAAGGAAACGGACAATGACTGGAAAACTGGCATTCATCGCAACGATGGGGTTGATCGGCGCGGTCGTCTTTCTGGCTCTGGGCATTGGACTTTCCGGGCCAGGTTGGGCCAATGCCGGAGGGTGGTGGATTGCCGGGCAGTCTACCTGCGGAGCGGCCACGTCCACCAGACGAGAGGTTACCTTGCCCTTCAGCGCCGGCGACAGTCTGACGATCGATCTGCCGGCTTCGGTCCACTACCAGCCGGGAGACAAGGCCGACGCTGTCGTTAGCGGTGATTCAGCCCTGCTTGACCATGTGCGGATGGAAGGCGGCAGGCTCAGTCTCGATTGCGAGCCAGGCTGGTTTGCGTCCCGGCTCGATGTCAGCCTGTCGGGACCGGCGATTTCAGAATGGAAAGTGCTCGGCAGCGGTGATCTTGCTCTGTCGCAGATCAATCAGCCTGAGCTGCGGCTGAGCATCCGGGGAAGCGGCAGCGTTACCGCCACCGGGACCACCCAGACGGTCGGCCTGGACATCTCCGGTTCGGGCTCGGGAAGGCTCAAGGACCTGATCGCTCAATCCGCACGGATCGAAATTCGCGGCAGTGGCGATGCGCAAGTTACCGCACAGGCGGATGCGGATGTTTCGATTTCCGGCAGTGGTGACATCGAGCTGTACGGGCACCCGACCATGCGACGTTCGCAGGTGAGGGGCAGCGGCAGTATAGTGCAAGTGCCGTAGCCCTGGCCGCCTGCGAGGACAGCGCCTGATCCCGCTTTTACCCGGGGATGTCCCGGTCAGAGTTTTCGGATGGGTCCAGGATAGCGGGCGACAAGATCGTCCATCGTCAGCAAGGTAATGCCCTCCACGAGCGCCTGAGCGACCAGCATTCGATCGAAGGGGTCCTTATGGATCGCTGGAAGTCCGTCGACGGTGACCGCGTGCTCGCTGGTGATCGGCAACTCGTGATAGCCGTTGTCGAGCAGGCCCCGCCGCAGCAAACGCGGGTCGACGGTGAAGTCGTCCCGCCCAAGTCCGCGTTTGATTGCGACCTCCCAAAGGCTCGCAGGACTGAACAGCAATTCGTTCAACGGGTTCTCGATCTCGGCGAGGGCGGCGAGCGGTAGCCGATCCGGTTCGCCGGCCGCCCATAGCAGCAGATGGGTGTCGAGCAACAGGTTCATGCGTTGGCGCCGAACAGTTGCTCGATCTCCTCTCTACCCATGTGGTCGAAATCATCGGGGACAGAAAACTGGCCGACCATAAAGCCGATCCGCCGCATCTGCGCCGAGGCCGGCTGATCGATGGGCACGACTTTAACCATGGGCTTGCCCGCCTTGGCTATGATGAATGGCTCACCTTTGGCGGCTTGGTCGACGAGACGCGAAAGATTGGTTTTCGCATTGTGAATGTTCACGGTTTGCATTGCAGGGTGCTCCAATCGGACTTAGTCCATCGAACTTAGTCCTTTCTCGCGGCTTTGCAAGTATGTGCAATTAGGAAGCGCGACGAGCCAGCCGCTGAGATCAGCCGGTTTTGCCGTCGGTCAGGCCGAAGCCGCCGACGGGGTGGGTTTCGACCTGGAATTCGAAGCCGGCGATGAAGGGGCGCGCCTTGGTAATCGCCGCCTGGACTTCCGGCAGTTGCAGGGATGCCTTGTGGCTTGCTTGATCGGTCCACACCTCGGTCACCCAGATCGCGTCGGCGTCGGCCGGGTCGGTGGCGATGATGTAGCTCAGACAGCCGGGCAGGGCGCCGGTGCTGGCGCGCAGAACGTCCATGACCGCGTCACGTTGACCGCGCGCCGCCCGCATCTTGCCGATCAGTCCATACATCGCCTTCGTCTCCATTTGGATTTCGCGACTGAAGTATGCAGATCGCGCATCAAGGCATCAACTGGCCGCCATTCACCTCGATCACCTGGCCGGTGATGTAGCCGCTCAGCAGATCGGAGGAGAGGAACAGATAGGCGCCGATGCAATCCTGCGGCGTGCCGGCGCGTCCCTGAGGGATGGTGGCCACCATGCCCTTCATCTGCTCGTCGGTCGAATAGCGCTCATGGAAGGCCGTCGCGATGGTGCCGGGCGCCACGGCGTTGACGCGGATGCCGAAGCCGATCAGTTCCTTGGCCATGCCGCGCGTCACATTGGAAACGAAGGCCTTGGACGAGCCGTAGAGCCCGGCGCCGCCGCCGGCGCCATTGCGCGCGGCGATCGACGAGGTGTTGATGATGAAGCCGCCCTGGCGCTTCAGCCACGGGATCGCCTTGCGCGAGGCGGTGAGCACGGAACGTGCGTTGAGGTCCATCACCGCGTCGTAATGCGCCTCGGTCAGCTCGGCGTAGGGCACGCGGCCGAGCATGCCACCGGCATTGTTGACCAGTCCGTCAAGCCGGCCGAAATGTTGTGCGCTGTCCTCAACCACGCGCTCGACATCGGCGGGGATCGAGAAATCGCCCTGGACGAGGAACATCTTCCCGCCGCCGTCCTTGATTGTCCGGCCAAGCTTTTCGGCCGCTTGCCTGCTCGAATTGTAATGGAGCGCCACAAGGCATTTCTGCGCGGCATAGGCCAGCGCGAGTGCTGCCCCGATGCCAGTCGACGCACCGGTGACCAGCACCGCCTTGCCGGCGATATCGGGGATGGCCAGGCCGGGAATGATTGGTGCGGTCACGGTGCCTGCCACGTCTATCCTCCGGATTTCTGCCCGTCCTTCGTAGGCCCTTGCCGCCTCTGTGTTCAAGCCCTTCAAGGCCTGAGATAGGCGTAGCCCTGGCGCTGCAGTTCCGCGAGCTTGACGACACCGCCGGTTTCGGCGGCGTGGAAGCCCTCGAGCAGGTCGGAGAGCGCAATATCCATGCCTTGCATGGTGTTGGCGCAGGCATGCGGGGAAAGCCCGTCGCGAACCAGACCCGAAAAACGGCTGGAAACCGCGGCGGATGCGCTCTTCGATTTGAAAGCGGCGAGTGCCGGTCCATGCACGACCAGCACGATATCGACTTTGCCACCGGTGCCGTCATAGTGGTTTTTGATGTTGCCGAGCACGAAGCCGACCTTGTCGAGATCGCTGAGGTGATACGCGACCTTTGGCCTTTCTTCTTCCACGGCCCCCGCCTTGACCTGGCGCAGCCCGAAAAGGCCAGCGGTTCCGGCCAGACCCACGCGGAACATGTCGCGGCGGCGCATGATTTCCTCCTGTTGCCGGCCTCGCAAATTGCGTGGCTTCGGCCTCGATCCTAGCATAAATTGAAGCCACGTCCTGTCGGGCAAGGAGGGGGTCACATGACGTCGAAGACACTGGCGCGCGCCGGCTTTGGTGCTGCCCTGATCGCGATATTGGCCGGTGCGGCCTTCGCCGAGGATGCACCCAAGCTCACCGATCTCACTCCGGACGGCAAGGATGCCTGTTTCGGGCGTATCTACGATGCCGCGCATCTCAAGGCGCATCCGAACCAGAAGGTGGAGCGGATCTTCTTCCACTATGGCCATGACCCGGTCAGCCATCCGAACGAAGAGCCGAGCAGCGGTCCGTCCGACTACACCGGCTTCATGGCGACGACGGTGCGCGACGCCAAGAAGCCCGAATGGGTCGGCGGCTGGTGCGGCAAGGACGATCCGCAATCGGGCGAAATTCACTGCGGCATGGAATGCGACCGCACCATGGCCACGCTCAAGGTCGATGAAAAAGGCCGGTTGACCATCTCCGACGTGGGCCGCGACCTCTATCTCGATGTCGGCGCCGAGGACGAACTGGGCGAAAAGGAATACGCCAGGCAGGCGCTCGGCACCGAGGACGACGGCTTCCGGCTCGACCGCATGCCGACAGAGACCTGCAAGGCCGAGTTCGCGCGCATCGATCCGGTCGATCCGGCACTCGGGCCGCCGCTGCGCGAGCGGCTGAAGCCGGACCAGCCCTTCTGCTACGGGCGCGACTACGATGCCGCGCATCTTGCCTCGCATCCCGATCAGTCCACCCGGACCATCCGGGTTTTCCGGGGGCCGGTGGAACTCGCCTCCTTCGCCAGGGATGGCGATCCGGCCAATTGGCCTAGCGGGGCCGACATTGCCGTGTCCGTCACCACGCGACAGAAATCGGCTGAGGTGACGCAGATCTATAGCTGCGAAGGCGAAGCGGACCAGTGGCGCTGCACCGCAAGCGCGAAGATGAGCGCCTTTTCCTGCGATATCGCTGCCAAGGAGATCTACCTGCGCCGCGGCGTCAACGGCACGATGATGTTGGCCAATCCCAACAACAGCCTGCCGATCGTCGATTTGTGCTCGAAGGTGGCCGACGGCAAGACCATGTCCGACGACAAGGTCTATCGCCTGGAGCCGATGCTGCAATCTGCTTGTACGCCTTGAGGGCCGTTAATGATTGATGAACCTCTTCCGCAGGATTGGGACTGGCTCGACCAGGTCGTCGGGATGGTTGATGACGATTTTGTCGAGGCGGTGCTGGAAAGGTCGGCGGAACAGGTGCGCCCCTCTCTCGACGACGCATTCAAGTGAGATCCTGGTAGGCAGCCGCCATCACTGCCTGGATTTGGTGAACCACCTCACGCGAAAGGCACGGCTGTCGTGCCCTTGGGCAGCTTTGCCTCGTCGTCCGGCTCGACATGGATGGTGACGCGCACTGAAGGGATTTCCGCCCTCAGAGCGTCCTCGATGCGGTCGCAGATGACATGGCTGTCGCCCACTGTCATGTCGGCATCGACGACCATGTGAAACTCGATGAAGGTGGCGCGGCCAGCAATACGGGTCTTCAGGTCATGGACCTCCAGCGCCCCCTTCGAGTTGGCCGAAATGACGTCACGGATGCGCATATGCTCCTGCGTATCCACCGCACGATCCATGAGGCCGCTCAGCGATTCTCCGGTAAGCTTCCAGCCCTGGTAGAGAATGTTCAACGCCACGAGCAGCGCTAGCAGCGGGTCGAGAA
Source organism: Mesorhizobium sanjuanii (assembly GCF_002529485.1). Taxonomy (NCBI): domain Bacteria; kingdom Pseudomonadati; phylum Pseudomonadota; class Alphaproteobacteria; order Hyphomicrobiales; family Phyllobacteriaceae; genus Mesorhizobium; species Mesorhizobium sanjuanii. Next base: position 37,742 of record NZ_NWQG01000025.1, on the reverse strand, counting down.
TATGCCAGCCGGTCATGACTGCGCCGACAAGACCCACGATGACACCAGCGGAAGTCAACACGTCGGTCATGATGTGCTGGCCGTCGGCGACCAGCGCCGGCGATCGTTCGGCGCGGCCGCTACGGATCAGTATCAGGGCCCATATGGCGTTGACCCCAGCCGCGCCGGCGTTGATCGCCATGCCCTCCCAAGGCTGTTCGAGCGATGCGGGATTCTGCAGCGACTGCCACACCTTGGCGATGATCAGAAGCGCAGCCACAACGATCAGCACGCCCTCCAGAACGGCGGAAAAATACTCAGCCTTGTGATGACCGAACGGGTGGTCGCTGTCGGCTGGTTTATGGCTGATACGGATCGCCCAGAGAGCGGCGGTCGCGGTGATGACGTTGACGACGGATTCCAGTGCGTCGGAATAGAGCGCGACAGAGCCGGTGATCCGCCAAGCGACAAACTTCAGCCCCATCACCAGGAAAGCGATGACGATCGACCAGAAGGCGAGGGCGGCAACCTTGCGCTTGGCGGCGGCTTTTGCCGCGATTGCCGTCATGGTCTCCGTCTTGGCCATCGTCCCTAGGCGGCCTTTTCCCGGGCCTTGCGCGGCAGATGCGCAACGATGTTCTCGATGATGCGCATGCCGGCATTGTGGCCGAGCGTCATGATCGATTCGGGGTGGAATTGGACCGCGGCGATCGGTTCCTTGCGATGTTCGAACGCCATGATGACGCCGTCCTCCGTCTCGGCCGTGACGATGAAGCCGTCGGGCAGGCGCACTGGGTCGGCGAAGATCGAGTGATAACGGCCGACCGTCACCTCCTTGGGCAGTCCGGAGAAGATGATGCCCGGCTTCGACACGCGGATGCGCGACGGCTTGCCGTGCATCGGCACATGCAGTTGCCGCAACTCGCCGCCATAGGCTTCGGCCAGCGCCTGCAGGCCGAGACAGACGCCGAAGATCGGCAACTCGCGCGCGCGCGCCCGTTTGATGGTGGCGGCGCAGTCGAAGTCCTTGGGCGTGCCTGGGCCGGGCGACAGCACGACCAGGTTGGGCTTCAGCCGGTCGAAGACCTCGTCCGGCACCGGCGTGCGCACGGTCGAGACGTTGGCGCCGGTCTGGCGGAAATAATTGGCCAGCGTGTGGACAAACGAGTCCTCGTGGTCGACGAGCAGGATGTTGACCCCGTCGCCGACGCGCGCGGTGCTGCGCTCGGTGCTGGCGGCATTGCCTGATTTGGCGTCGCGGATGGCGGAGAGCATGGCGGATGCCTTCAGTTCGGTTTCGGCTTCTTCTTCCTCGGGGATGCTGTCGAAGAGCAGCGTGGCGCCGGCGCGCACCTCGGCGATGCCGTCCTTGATGCGGATGGTGCGCAGCGTCAGCCCGGTGTTCATGTCACCGTTGAAATTGACCATGCCGATCGCCCCGCCATACCAGGCGCGCGGGCTCTTCTCGTTCTGCTCGATGAAGCGCATGGCCCATAATTTCGGCGCGCCGGTGACGGTGACCGCCCAGGCATGCGACAGGAAGGCGTCAAAGGCGTCCATGCCTTCGCGCAGCCGCCCCTCGATGTGGTCGACGGTGTGAATCAGGCGCGAATACATCTCGATCTGGCGGCGGCCGATGACGCGCACCGAGCCGGGTTCACAGACCCTGGACTTGTCGTTGCGGTCGACGTCCGAGCACATGGTCAGCTCGGATTCGTCCTTCTTCGAATTGAGCAATTTCAGGATCTGCTCGCTATCGGAAATGGCGTCGTCGCCGCGCTTGATCGTACCTGAGATCGGGCAGGTCTCGACGCGGCGGCCATTGACGCGCACGAACATTTCGGGCGAGGCGCCGATCAAATATTCGCCTTCACCGAGATTGATGAAGAAGGAATAGGGCGAAGGGTTGATCGACTTCAGCTTGCGCGAAATGTCGGAGGGCGGCGTTTCGCAGCGTTCGTAGAACATCTGGCCGGGCACCACTTCGAACAGGTCGCCGCGCTTGAAGCTCTCCATCGCCTTGCGCACCAGATCGGCATATTCGCCGGGCTCGTGGTCGCCGCGCGGCGGGATGCGGTCGGCGGTCTGGAACGGCTCGACGACGGCCTCGCGCGGCAGGCCCTCCGTCGAAAATCCCTCGCCGGAATAGTCGTAGCGGTCGGTCCAGGCCTTGGTCGAGTAGTGGTCGACGACGAGGATCTCGTCGGGCAGGAACAACACCAGGTCGCGCTGGCTCGGCTTGCGCTCGAGCTTGTAATCCACCGGATCGAACTGGAAGGCGAGATCGTAGCCGAAGGCGCCGTAAAGGCCGAGATTGGCGTCTTCCTCCGTCTTGAACAGAGCGGTGATGGCGCGCAGGACCGTAAACACCGAGGGTACGCGGCTGCGTTCTTCTTCGGTGAAGACGCGGCCGGGCTTGGCCACGTCAAGGCGGATCAGCTTCTTCGAAGTCTCGGCGATGGTCACCTCGGCAAGGCCGGCAAGCGCCTTGCCGATGACAGGCAAAAGCACCTCGCCACGGCTGTTCAGCGCCTCGATGCGGATAGCGCGGCCGCGCGCCGAAATCACCAGCGGCGGATCGATGATGGCGGTATCCCAGCGCGTGTAGCGGCCGGGATATTCGTAGTTCGAGGAAAACACCGCGCCGCGGCGCGCATTCAGCCCGTCGACATAGGCGTCGATCGCGCCTTCATAGGGCCGGTCGTGGCGCTCGCGGGTGATGGTCACGCCACCCGCGGTGACGAAGCGCTCGGCCCCGTTTTCCAGAATTTTCGTCGTCATTGCCGTCTCCATCAGCGTATTGGGGCAACGGACCCGGGAATGCCTGGAAAAACAAATGGCCGCCCGGACATTCCGTTGCGGCCACCCTCTATTTTCACGCGAACGCGTTCGAACAGGCCGCTGTCAGCGAGCCCACCACCAAACGGTCTTGATCGAACGCATGTCCATGAGAGTCCCATAGCGGCGAATGAACGGCCGTGCAACTGGATTCAGTGGAGAGCGTCAGCCCTCAATCCTCCAGCGTTCCCGACCTGGCGTCGGCGCTCTTGTTGTCGCCGACCAGCTTCAGCAGGTCTTCGCCGGCGCGGATGATGCGGCGCGAGCGGCGGGTCAGTATGAGACCAGCTTGCGGCGCGAACACCTCGGTGCGGCCGTCGGCTTCGCCCGGGGCATGGACGATGGTGGCGAGCCGTGCGCCCTTGGCGACGCGGTCGCCGGGCTTCACGTCATAGAGCACCGCGCCGGCCCGGGGTGCCGGCATCATGTCGATGTTTTCGAGCGGCACGACAGTACCGGTGAAAGGACCGGGCGCGGGCAGGGCCGGATCGGCGATCACACCGCGCGCCACCAGCAGCCGATAGAGCCCTTCGGCATCGGAGGCGGCGAGAGCGCCATCGACATCGAGTATGCCGCGATATTCGACCGTGGTGGCGACGCGCCGGTCGAAGCGCGCCACATCGGCGGGAACGTTCTGATAGGGCATGATCGAGGCGCCTTCGAAAGTGCCGTCAGTGTCCTCGTCCCACAACACTACCGCATCGACGCCCATGGCGGCCGCGCAATCGGCCATGTCAGGCCACAGGCAGGTGTGGACATAGAGATAGGCGAGGCCCTCGTCGTCGCAGTGCAGGTCGAGCACGATGTCGTGGCCGATGGAAAGCTTGAGCAGACACGTCTTCAGCCGCTGATCGGCGGTGCCGGGCGCTGTGTCCGGCAGCAATTTGGTGTCGGGCGCCGCCAGTAGCGGAAAGCCGCGGTTGAAGTTGTTGCGGGTGCCCAGATGGAAGCGGCCCTGGTGCTCGCCGAAATGATACTGGGCGCGACCGATCGGATTGGCTTGCGGCACGATGGTGATGTCGCCGTTGACGCGCCCTTCAGCCTCGGCCTTGGCCAGCATCGGCATCAGTGCATCGACGGCAACCACGCCCGGCAGCTCGCCGGCATGGAGTGCCGCCTGCAGATAGGCCGAAGGTGCAGACTTGTCGCTGCCTTCGAAGCGGAAGACCGGGAATTCGTAGGAAACCCCCTCGCTGTCGCCTGCGATGCGCTCGATCGATTTCCGCATGACTTCCTCCATCAAGAACGAGAAGACATGCCCATGGGAGGTGTCGATGTCGATTGGTCCAGCCTGCCGCGCTATGGGCGCAAGGGCTATTCCGCAGGCGCCCCGAGAGAGACGACAGGTGCAGGCCGATCCATCGTCTGCGACATCACCGCGACGGCGACGGCCAGCAGCGCGAGTGCCGCGCCGACCAGCGGAAGATTAGCATAGGATACGCCGAAGGAGAGCGCCAGCCCGCCAATCCAGGCACCGCCCGCATTGCCGACATTGAAGGCGCCCTGGTTCAGCGTGGCGGCAAGGTTGGGCGCCTCGGACGCCGCCTCGACAACGCGGATCTGCAATGGCGGCACGACGACGAAGACGAGCAGGCCCCACAGGAAAACCATGGAGATGGCTACTACTGCGACGGCGCCGAATTGGGCGAAGCCAAGCAATAGCAACGCCAGCATCAACAGCGTGCCGATCACCGTCGGCATCAGTTTCCAGTCGGCCAGCCTGCCGCCGACGATGTTGCCGATGGTCATGCCGCCGCCGAACAAGAGCAGCACCCAGGTGACCGCCCCCGTTGAAAGGCCGGATACGTCGGTGAGATAGGGCTTGATGTAGGTGAAGACGGCAAACAGGCTGGCGGAAGCCAGCGCCGAGATCAGCATGGAGAGCCACACCTGCAGCTTGCCGAGCACGCGCACTTCGCCAAGCAGGCCGCCGCCGCTCGATTCGGCGACATTTGATGGCACCAGCCAGGCGATGGCCGCAACCGAGATGGGGCCGATACCGACGACGGCCACGAAAGTGGCGCGCCAACCGAAGGCCTCGCCAAGCGCGGTGCCGCCGGGAACGCCGAGGATGTTGGAGAGCGTCAGCCCGGCAAACATCAGCGCGATGGCGCTCGCCCGCTTGTTGCGCGGCACAAGGCTCGCGGCAACAACCGAACCGATGCCGAAGAAAGCACCGTGACCGAAAGCGGTGAAGACGCGCGCGGCCATCAGCGTCCAGTAGTTGGGGGCGATGGCGCAGAAGAAATTGCCGATCACGAACAGCGTCGCCAGTCCGACCAGCACCGGCTTGCGCGGCAGATGGGCGGTGGCCAATGCGATCACCGGCGCGCCGAAGACGACGCCCAGCGCATAGCCGGTGACCAGAAGGCCGGCCGAGGGGATTGAAACGCCGAGGTCGGCGGCGACCTCGGGCAACAGGCCCATGATGACGAATTCGGTGGTGCCGATGCAGAAGGACGCAATGGCAAGCGCTAGGATGGGCAAGGGCATGGGGCGTCCGGAATGAATCGGTTCAAATTGAGATTGTCCGGAGAGACACGCAACGCACAAGCGTCATTGCTGCAATGCAGCAATGCAGAAAGCGGAGAGCCGGACGAAGAACGGGCGTGGAGGCAGGGTTCGCCGGTCTCGACACTGTCCCAAACCCCAGCCGCCGACCATGACGAGATCGCGCATGATGGTTGGGGGCCGAGGTCTGGAAATAGAAGCCAGCCTTGACCTCGCCCATGCCCTGCTTGAGGTCGAACGTGCCGCCATTGCCGAAATCCGCGCAAGGCTGGCCGATCTTGGTATCTCGATCAGCCGCGCGTCGATCGTGGTCACGACGATGCGGCCGGCACATGCGGCCTGCCAGTGCGAAGGGAGAATAGACCTCACACCAGCGACTTCGACCTCGACTGCCCGATCCAGGCACCGGGCAGCCGGGAATCTCCGCCGCGCGGCTGAGGAATACTCTACGCCCTTATCTCCTGCCTCTGGAACGAGACATAGGCGATCGTGAACAGCACCAGAAGAGCCGCGATCATGCCGGCAAGCTGCGGCCAGATCAGGGCCACGCTCAACGAGAATGGCAAGGGCGCTCCCATCAGGGCGCCACTCATCTGGTCGGCGAAGAGAAGGCCGAGCGAGCGCGTTGCCGGATTGAGCAGGGCAAGCGTTGCTTCGCCGTAGAGCGTGTTGGGCGAGATGCGGGCAATGGCCTGCTGGATGTCGATCTGATGAATCGCGGTCATCGGATCGAGCGGGTCGATCGGCGCGACGGCGCCGGCAATTAGCGGCGCCAGCATCGGCCAGAACACCGTGAACAGCAGCCATGCGGTGAGCGCGCACAGCGCCGCCGTCGCCGGCGATTTGACGATTGTGGAGAAGGCCATGGCCACCGCCAGCCAGACTCCGGCATAGACGAAGGAAGCAAACAGGAAGGCAAGACCGCGCGCGATCTCCTCGCCGCTGGGCGGCAGTCCGAGCAGGAGCATGCCAAGGCCGGTCACCAGCAGCCACAGAGCCAGCAGGCAGATGGCGATGACCAGCAGCCCGCCCAGGAATTTGCCGGTAAGCAGCGCATCGCGGTAGATCGGCTGCGACAGGATGCGCGACAGCGTGCGGCGGCTGTATTCGCCGTTGATGGCGTCGAAGCCCAGCGCGATCGCCACCAGGGGCACGAGGAAGCCAAGGAAGGAGACGAAGGACGGCAACGGCTGCTGCGCGGTGGTGAACAGGCGCAGGAACAGGAACTGGTCCTCGCCGATGGTGGCCTTGATCTGGCCGATGGCGGCATAGACAGAACCGATCGCCGTAAGCAGCACCAGCAGCATCACCAGGTGGATGCGGATGCTGTTCATGTGATCGGCGGCTTCCTTGAGCGCGATTGTCGACAAGCCGGCAAACGGCGACCCTTCACGCCGCGACATCATGGCTTTCTCCCTCGAAAAAGCGGACATAGACCTCGTCGAGAGTGGACTGACGGATGGTCATGGAGTGGAGCGCGCCACCTGCACCGACGATGCGCCGGGCGATGTCCGCCCTGACATCGGCGTCGGCATCGACGCGCCAGCGCCCCGTCTTCAATGGCGTTACGCCGGAAACATGCGGCGCGCCGGCAAGCACTTTCACCAGATCGGTGTTTTGAGCCTCGACCTCCACCATATGCGTGCCGCCGAGGATGTCCGAGGTAATGTCCTCGACCTTGCCAATGAGGCCGATACGGCCCTTTCGGAAAAGTGCTACCCGGCTGCAGATCGTTTGCATCATCGCAAGCAGATGCGAGGATAGCACGAACGTCACGCCCTCTGCGGCAAGCTCACGGATCAGTTCCAGCAGTTCCTGCGTCGATTGAGGGTCGAGGCCTGATGTCGGTTCGTCGAGAATGGCGATCTCGGCCTGCTTGACCAGCACCTCGGCAAGTCCCAGCCGCTGGCGCATGCCGCGCGAGAAGGTGGCGACGCGGCGATGGGTAACATCGGCCAGCCGCACCCGCTCCAATGCCCCGGCGATGCGCTTGCCGGCCTCTTCGGATACGAGGCCCGTGAGCCTCGCCGAATAGACGAGATTTTCCTGCGCCGTCAGATGATCGTAGAAGCCGATCTGGTCCGGCAGGTAGCCAACTCGCCGTTTGACCGTCAGCGGCTGGCGCAGCGGGTCGAGCCCGAGAACGCGGATCGAACCGGCAGTCGGCTCGGTGAGGCCGAGAAGCAACAGGATCGTGGTGGTCTTTCCCGAGCCGTTCGGGCCGAGCAGGCCGAAGACCTCGCCCTTTTCGACGGCGAGATCGACGCCATCCACCGCCGGAAACCGACCGTAGCGCTTGATGAGACCGCGCGCTTCCAGAACCGGGCTCATCGCCGTCCATACCGCGTGACGGCGAAGGCAAGCATCAAGGCGGAAGCGCCGATAACGCCGAGACCGGTAACTCCCCATAGCGTGGATGTCCGCACCGTGACCCGGAAATTGGCGCTGTCGGACGCGCCATCGCCATTGGCACGGACGGAGACCATATAGTCGCCGGCGATCGCCTGCGTCGCAGGCGTCATCGAAACGCCGACATCGGATGTTCCGCCGGGCGCGATCTCATCCACCTTTTCGGGATTGAAGGTGACCTTCCAGCCGGAAGGAGGGCTCGCCGACAGCTTCAGGTCGCGAGCCGGCGCCGATCCGTTGTTTGACAGCGAGAAGTTGAACGTGCGTTCCTGACCCGCCGTGGCGTCGCCGGAAAGCCGGCCCTCCGGACCGGAAAGCGAGATCGACGGCCTGCCGGTGATGTCGAGCAGCAGTTTGGTGTCGGCGCTGACATTGTCGCCGCTGGCGGCGACGGCCACCGGATACTGGCCGGCCTGGGCGTTCTCTGGCGGCTGGACGCTGACGGAGAGTGTTTTGGATTCCCCGGCTTTCAATGGCAGGCTGGTCAGCTCCTGCGATCCATAGCCTTGCTTGAAGGTCACCTGGAAGCCGGACGGCGCCTTCGAGAGAAGGTTGACGGTCGAATCCTCCTGGCCCTCGTTCTTGATGTCGACCTGGAAATCGAAGGCCGATTTGGCGGTGCCGCGCAGCGCCGGAAGTTTTGGTTCCAGCGTCAGTTTCGCCGGTTCGGTCTTGGCCAGCGTCATCTCCATCGGCAGTTTCAACGCCTCGGTGGCGGCCTTGCCGGTCACGGTAAAGTTCAGTGCCTTGCCGACGTCGCCTGCCGGCGGCGTCAATCTCAGCGTCAGGTCGACCGCGCCGTCCGATCCGGCTATTGCGGCGCTGACGGGTTTGCCGCCGCCGTCGATCTCCCACTTCCATCCGTCAGGCAAGCCGTCGACAGCGAGTTCGACGCGCTGCGGCGGCAGTCCACGATTGGCCAGGCGCAAAGGCACGCTCACATCCTTGCCGGCCTGGGCGGAAAATTCCGGATAGGGTGTGGTCAACCACAAGCCGGTGGGCGCCTGGCTCGCGGCGTCCGCGGCCGCCGTTTGCGCATGCGCCTGCGGTGCGACGGCGAAGAGACCGACCACAACCAGGGCTGTGGCGAGGCTCGCCGTCGGGTTGAAAAAGGGCGCGCGAATGCCCACAGGACTCATGGATGCCTCCCGCTCGAAGTTGGAATTAATCGTTGCCTTGCAAAGCCTTGGCGACTTTATGCAAGGGGAAGGATCGCCCGGTTTGTGGCGTGAGTTGGGCAATTCCGGACTTGTGCGCCCGATCACAAAATTGTTCCCGCACCGTGTGCGGGTAGCGTCCACTACACCAGCGGCTTCAGCTCCTGGGCAATGGTGGGCAGCAACTCCGAGACGTTGGGATGGATATGGGTTGCCCGCGCGAGCGTGTCGACCGGCGCCTTGGCGTACATCAGGTCGAGTACGCAGTGCACGGCCTCGTCGCCGCCCGGGCCGAGCACCGAGCAGCCGAGGATCTCCCTGCTGTCGGCATCGACGAGGATCTTCATGAAGCCTTGCGTCTCGCCCTTTTCGACGGCGCGGCCGACGCGGGTCATCGGCCGCTGGCCGACCAGCGCGCGCCGGCCGGACTTTTTCACCGCCGTCTCGGTCATGCCGCAGCGGCCGAGCGGCGGGTCGATGTAGAGCGCATAGGCCTCGATGCGATCGCTGACCTTACGCGGGTCGTTGTCCAGGAGATTGGCGGCGACGATTTCATAATCGTTGTAGGAGGTGTGGGTGAAGGCGCCCTTGCCGTTGCAATCGCCCATCGCCCAGATGCCGGGCACGCTGGTGCGGAGCTGGTCATCGACGACGACGAAGCCGCGTTTGTCGACCTCGACGCCGGCCTTGTCGAGGCCGAGATCGTCGGTGTTGGGCGTCCGGCCCAGCGCCAAGAGGACATGCGAACCGACCGCCGGCGCCTTGCCGGCCGAAAAAGTCACGGCAATGTCGCTGCCCTTCCTTGCAAAGCCGATGTCGTCGGCGCCGACGTGAACGGTGATGCCTTCGTTTTCGAGGATGGACAGAATGGCGGCCGAGACATCCTCATCCTCGCGGCCGATCAGCCGCGGGCCCTTTTCGATGACGGTGACATCGGAGCCGAAACGGCGGAACATCTGCGCGAATTCGAGCGAGATATAGCTGCCGCCGACCACCACCAGATGGCGCGGCAGCACATCGAGATCCATCATCGACGAATTGGTCAGGTAGTCGATGTCATGGATGCCGGGCAGGTCCGGCACCGAGGCGCGGCCGCCGGTGTTGAGGAAGATTTTTTCGGCGCTCAGCAGGTCGTCGCCTATGCGTACCGTGTTGGCGGTTACGAAGCGCGCATGGCCGCGATAGAGCGTGCATTTGTCCATGCCGGCGATCCAGTCTTCCAGCCCGGTGCGGGAGGCGCCCGACACCTTGTCCTTGCGCGCCTTGATCGCTTTATAGTCGACGCCGACGGGACCGCCGAGCGTCACGCCATAGTCGGCGGCGCGGCGGGCGAGATGCGCGGCATAGGCGCTCGCCACCATGGTCTTGGTCGGGATGCAGCCGGTGTTGACGCAGGTGCCGCCGACCAGCTTGCGCTCGATCAGCGCCACGCTCATGCCGGCTGCGTTCAGCCGGCCGGCGAGCGGAGTGCCGGCCTGTCCGGCGCCGATGATGATGGCGTCGAAGCTTTTTGCCGTCATGCCACGGCCGCCACGATCAGCAGGCCGCCGATGATCGCCACGGCGTCCTCGATGAAGGCGGCGGGCGGGTCCTTGCCGAAAGCGGCTGCAAGCCGGCCACGCATTTCGGCGCCGCCATAAGTGCCGATGACCGCGCCGATGGCGCCGGCGATGAGCCCACCGATGGTGGCGCCGCCGGTCGCGCCGATGACCGCGCCAGTGAAGGCGCCCAGGATGATGCGCGCGCCGAACTGCTGCGGCACTTTCCGGCTCGGCGTCGACGGCAACTGGTCGGTGACCAGCTCGACGATAGCCAGGATGGTGAAGATGCCGACGGCGGCCCAATGGCTCATGAAGCTGGCCCAGGTGCCGGCAACCGGCAGCCAGCCGAGATAGGCGCCCCAGGCGACCGCTGCAGGTGCGGTCATGGCGCGCAGGCCGGCGATGACACCGATCAGCAGTGCGAGAATGTACAGCATGATTGATCCCCTCGATCACCGGGCCAGGACCAGTCCGGCAAGCGCAGGCTAGCATAGGCTTGGCATTTGACCAGTGGCGACGCTGGTGCTTTCCAGTTTGGATCGACTGTGTTTTGGAACGATCTCGAGACAGGAGGCACTGCCATGGCTGGAAGCGAACGTACAAGAATGGCGGCCGGCGAGTGGTACACATGCCTCGATGACGAACTGGAGGCGTTGCGTGTCATCGCGCGCGATGCGGTTTTCGAACATAACAGCCTGCCGCCTGGCCGCCGCGGCAACATCGGACCCGCCCTGAAATCACTGCTCGGCGCGACGGGCGAGGGCGCCCGTATCGAGGCGCCTTTCCACTGCGCCTATGGCTTTAACGTCTTCCTCGGCGACAGCGTCTTTCTCAACGCCGGCTGCACCATCCTCGATACGGCAACGGTCCGCATCGGCAAGCGGACGTTGCTCGGCCCCAACGTGCAGATCTATTGCGCCGAGCATCACAAGGAGGTCGCGGGTCGGCAGGCAGGTCTGGAAATCGCCAGGCCGGTCGAGATCGGCGCCAATGTCTGGATCGGCGGCAGCGCCATCATCCTCGGCGGCGTCAGCATCGGCGAGGGGGCAATCGTCGGCGCCGGTAGCGTGGTGACGCGCGACGTGGCCGCGAACACGACCGTGATGGGCAACCCGGCCCGGCCGGCCGCGCGCGGTTGACGTTCATGCGGCGGGAAACTGGATCGTCGCCTCGAAACCGTCCGGCCGGTTGGTCGCCGGTGAATTCAGAACAAGCGTTGCTCCCGTTTGTTGCAGGATCCGGGCGACAATCGCCAACCCGAGACCCGAGCCTTCGGCGCGCGTTGCGCCGCGCTCGAACCGCTTGACCAGGCCGCCCGGGGCTGGGACGACCGGACCCGTGTTGATCACGCTCAGTCTGGCATCATCGCCGACGCGTACGAGCACCGGGCCGCTCTTTGCACCATGCCGCAAGGCATTCTCGACAAGATTGCGCAGGACGATGGCCAGTGCATCGGTGTCTATCGTGGCGAACGCCGTGCCTTTTGCCGGCGCTTCGAGGCGGATGCGGCCTTTGCTCTCGCCGTGCTGTTCGAAGTCCGCGACCACCAAAGCCGCGACCGTGGCGAGATCGAGAGGCTTGGCGGCAACCGCGATGCCGGCGTCGGCGCGGGCCAGCTGCATCAGCTTCTCGGACACGTTGGCGAGGCCGGACAGGGCTGCCTTGATCTGGAGTGGCCGCTTCCTTGCCGCCTCATTCGCCGCTTCGGCTATCATGCGCTCGGTCTGTGCCAGCGCGCCGGCAATTGGCGTGCGCAACTCGTGAGCCGCATTCGCAGTGAATTCCTTTTCGGCATCAAGCGCCATGTGCAGGCGCTGCATCAGACTGTTGACCGACTTGGCGATGGCGGCAAGCTCGGCAGGGAATTCCTCGGTTCGAATGGAAGCGAGGTTGTCGCCGTGCCGGGCGCTGATCTGCCTGCGCAGGGAAGCAATCGGCTTGAGCGAGCGTGCCATGGTCAGCCAGGCGACGATGGCACTCAACGGGATAAGGATGATCATCGGCACCAGGAAACCGATAGCGGCCTCGATTGTTTCCTCATTGCGCCGTGCATCGAGTTCGGCAACCTGGATGAAAACCGAGCCGCTGACTGCCGGTTCGGTGTAGATGCGCCAACCGGCCTCTTCCGTGAATCCCTGTGCCAGCCTGGCTGTCAGCGGTTCGACCGGGGCGTTGTGGGAGCCCATGAGGATGCGCCCGTGGCCATCACGCACCTGGAAGACCAGCCGGCCGCCATCGTCTTCGGAAACGGCTTCCGCCAGCCTTCTCGGCGACTGCAATGTGTCGCGCGCGAAGAGGTCGTCGATGACAAGCGGCAGCAGCCTGCGCGCGGCCTCTCGCATCGAGCTGTCCATGGCTTCGTTGATTTCGCGATGCAGAGTGTAGCTGCCGGTAGCCGCGGCAACCAATCCGAATGCGACCGTAAGCGCAACCAGCGACAGGACGACCCGGCCGACAAGGCTGTCGAGCGCCCTCATTGGGATGCCAGCCGGTAGCCCAGCCCTCTCACGGTCGAGATCACCTCGCGTCCGATCTTCCTGCGCAAGCGGCTCACATAGACCTCGACTGTGTTGCTTTCGATCTCGGAACCGAAGGCATAAAGCGCGTCCTCGATCTGGCCTTTGCCAACTGTTACGCCGGGCCGGCGCAGGAACTGCTCCAGCACCGCCCATTCGCGTGCCGTCAGCATGGTTTCCATGCCGTCCACGACAACACGGCGAGCGGCCTGGTCGATTTCGACCGGTCCGATACGGATCAGGGGATTGGGACTTCCAGCGTAGCGGCGCGCGACCGCAGCGAGGCGCGCGGACAATTCGCCGAGATCAAATGGCTTGACCAGATAGTCGTCGGCTCCGGAATTCAGTCCTTCTATCCGATCGGAGAGCTGGTCGCGCGCGGTCAGGATAATGACCGGCGTATCGCTGCCTTCACGGCGAAGCGTCTTCAAGAACTCGAGGCCCTTGCCGTCAGGCAGATGCAGGTCGAGCAGCAACAGTTCATAGGATGCAACATCAAGGTGATCGCGAGCCTCAGCGAAGGTGCTGCTCCAGTCCACGGCATGGCCGTCGGCGGCGACATGATCGCGCACCGCCTCGCCCAGCACCTGATCGTCTTCGATCAACAGAACCCGCATTTTGTCTCCGCCAACTGGTGACCACGCCATACGGCACGAGGCTGACAGTAGCCTGAATGCAAGCCAACTGCGGCATTTGGGCGGCGTGAGCTGCGTTCAGGCTGCTGTCAGGTTTCACGGTCAGGGTCGGCGGCATCGGAATTGGCCGATGGAGAAACGACATGAAGACTTTGATCCTGACCGCATTGGTCCTGGCCGTAGCCGGCCCGGCCTTCGCCGACGACACATGCAATGTGCCAACCGACCAGTGGCAGCCGCGCGAAGCGCTGCAAAAGAAGCTTGAAAGCCAGGGCTGGAAGGTTCGCAGCATCAAGACGGAAAACGGCTGCTACGAAGCCAAGGCGCTCGACGCCAACGGCAAGAGGCTGGAGGCCGTGTTCAATCCCAAGACGCTCGAATCGGTCGGCGCCGATTCCGACGACGGCTGAACATCATGAACGCCACCGTTTCGACACGAGAAACCTCGGTCAAGGTCTGGAGCCCGTACATCCGCCTCTTTCACTGGTCGTTGGCCCTGTGCGTAGCGGTGGCATGGCTGTCCTCCGGGGAAATCATGAAAGTGCATGAGCTGGCCGGCTACTGTGCGGGAGGCCTGATCGCCTCGCGGCTGATCGCCGGATTGGCCGGATCGAAATACGCGCGCTTCCGGCAGTTCGTGCGCAGCCCTGGCGCCGTCACCAAGTATCTTGCCGACGTGATGCGCAATCGCGAGAGACGCTATCTCGGCCACAACCCCGCTGGGGGCGCCATGGTGCTGGCGTTGCTGTTTTGTGTGGCGGCAATTGCGCTTACCGGTTGGATGCAGACCACTGACGCCTGGTGGGGCGTGGAGTGGCTGGAGGATGTACACGAGATACTGGGCAACAGCCTATTGTTGCTCATCGGACTCCACGTTGGGGGCGTAATGCTGGCGGGTCTGCGCCATCATGAGAACCTTGTCCGCGCGATGGTCAATGGTCGCAAGCGCGCGCCATCGGCGGACGATGTGACCTGATTACCTCAAACATCAGGGGCGTCGCATCGCTGCGGCGCCCTTGCCATCTGATCTCATTTGGACCGACAGGCTCATGCCGACGGGGCGTGGGGCTGCCGAAACCCGCCTCGAAGGCAACCGCATCCATCGGCTGCGCCGTCGATTCGTAGGAAGATCCTGAAACAGAAAGGGCGCCGCATGATACGGCGCCCTTAGTAGTCTGTGGTTTGGATGCTTTAGAACAAGCCCTCGATCTGGCCCGCTTCATTGAGGAAGATCTTTTCCGAGGACGGCGCCTTGGGCAGGCCGGGCATGGTCATGACCTCGCCGCAGATGATGACGACGAAGCCCGCACCTGCCGAAAGCCTGACCTCGCGCACCGGCACGGTGTGGCCGGTCGGCGCGCCGCGCAGGTTCGGGTCGGTGGAGAAGGAGTATTGGGTCTTGGCCATGCAGACCGGCAGATTGCCGTAGCCGGCCTTCTCCCAGGCGTGGAGCTGGTCGCGCACCGACTTGTCGGCGATCGCTTCGGAGCCGCGATAGATGCGCTGGACGATGGTGTTGATCTTCTCGAACAGCGGCATGGCGTCGGGATAGAGCGGCGCGAACTGCGACGCGCCGGATTCGGCCAGCGCCACCACCTTGTTGGCGAGGTCCTCGATGCCGGCCGAACCGTGAGCCCAGTGCTTGCAGAGAATCGCTTCCTCGCCCATCGAGGCGACATAGTCCTTCATCGCCTGGATCTCGGCGTCGGTGTCGGAATAGAAATGGTTGATGGCGACCACCGCCGGCACGCCGAACTGGCGGATATTCTCGATATGGCGGCCGAGATTGGCGCAGCCCTTCCTGACGGCTTCGACATTCTCCTTGCCAAGGTCTTCCTTCTTGACGCCGCCATTCATCTTCATGGCGCGCACCGTGGCGACGATGACAGCCGCCGCCGGCTTGAGGCCGGCCTTGCGGCACTTGATGTCGAAGAACTTTTCCGCGCCGAGATCGGCGCCGAAACCGGCTTCGGTGACGACGTAGTCGGCAAGTTTCAGCGCCGTCGTGGTGGCGACGACCGAGTTGCAGCCATGGGCGATGTTGGCGAACGGGCCGCCATGGACGAAGGCCGGGTTGTTCTCCAGCGTCTGCACGAGGTTGGGCTGCATGGCATCCTTCAAGAGCACGGCCATGGCGCCGTCAGCCTTGAGGTCGCGGGCATAGACCGGCGACTTGTCGCGGCGATAGGCGACGATGATGTCGCCGAGGCGCTTCTCCAGGTCCTTCAGGTCGGTGGCGAGGCACAGGATGGCCATGACTTCGGAAGCCACCGTGATGTCAAAGCCGCCCTCGCGCGGAAAACCGTTGGCGACGCCGCCGAGCGAACAGATGATTTCGCGCAGCGCCCGGTCGTTCATGTCCATGACACGGCGCCAGACGACGCGGCGGGTGTCGATGCCGAGTTCGTTGCCCCAGTAGATGTGGTTGTCGATCAGCGCCGAAAGCAGGTTGTGCGCCGTGGTGATGGCATGGAAATCGCCGGTGAAGTGGAGGTTCATGTCCTCCATCGGCACGACCTGGGCATAGCCGCCGCCGGCGGCACCGCCCTTGACGCCGAAATTCGGTCCGAGCGAGGCCTCGCGGATGCAGACGATGGCCTTCTTGCCGATGCGGTTCAAACCGTCGCCAAGGCCGACCGTGGTCGTCGTCTTGCCTTCGCCGGCCGGGGTCGGGTTGATGGCGGTGACGAGGATCAGCTTGCCGTCCTTGTTGCCCTTCACCGATTTGATGAAATCGGCCGAAATCTTCGCCTTGTCGTGGCCGTAGGGCAAAAGATGCTCGCTCGGGATGCCGATCTTCTGGCCGATCTCCTGGATCTGCTTCTTCTTGGCGGCGCGCGCGATCTCGATGTCGGACTTCACTTCGGCCATGACGGCTTTCCTCTGGATTGGACGGTGGAGGGAACGGGTTCGATCATTGTTGCATGTTCGAAACGGCCCGCAGGCGCGTGGGGGCTTGTTCTAACCCTGTCGCTGCCGCGGCGTCAACTTTCATGCAACTATATTTCCTATGAAGAAAGTGCTTCCACTTCCGGGTCGACCTTATGTCAGGCCTTTGCGCCCCGGTTGTCGCGCCGTATAGAAGCCAGAGGACGCGCCGTTCTGCCGTCTCAAAACAGCCGCGCAATGCACGGAATGCGACAGAGGCGACGGCGCAAATTCGCCATCGCCATCGCCGGGGACAAACCTGCTACTGCGTCAGGACGTTGCTGATCTCGACCATGTTCGAACGTACCCGCAGGATGTAAAACCCCATCGTCGTCAGATGCGTCGGCAACAGCCAGCCGTCCTCACGGCCATTGGCGATGATGAAGGGCTGGATGCGCAGCGCCGAGACGAATTGCGCATCCATCGTGTCCCACAGGTTCTGCAGGTGCTTTTCCTTGATCACGTCCTCGAAGTCGGCCTCGGCGCCTTTCATCAGGCCGTAGTAGGCATAAAGCTGGCCATAGGCGAACCAGTAGCGATCGTCGGCACGGAAGTCGAACCAGCCATTGTTGTGGTTTTCGGAACGCTCCTTGAGGATGGCCGAGGTCGAGCCGATGTCGCTGGCAATGCGGTCGATATACTGCTTCAGATTGTCGGCGCGGGCGTCAAAGGTCGCCTGGCAGGTGGCCAGCCGGGCGTTAAAAGCGCGCAGCTTGCGCACCGCATCGCGATAATAGCTCGGCGTCGGTGTCTTGGGGCCGAACGGACTGATGCCGAAATACCAGGTCTCTTCATCGAACTGCAGATTGCCGCGCGCGTCCTGCAGGTCGGCGTCGATCTGCGATGTGGTGCGGACGCGGCCGAGATTGTCGGCAAGCTCGGTCGCCGTGCGGCGCACGGCCTGGTTGATGCCACGCTGGAACGAGGCCTTGTTGTCCATCCACGGCGTGTGGTCCCAGTCGATGCCGAACAGGCCGAGCTTGTAGAGGATCATCGACGAGATCCAGGCATTCTGGTTGACGTTGAAATCGGTGAGGTCGGCCGCCACCTGGGCTATGCCCGAGTTTCCGCAGGTTCTGGCGGTGTCGGTGCCGGCGCCCGCCGTCGTCTGCTCGCCGGCCGAGATGTTGCGCTTCTCGAACGTATAGGTGTCGGGATAGTTCGGGTTGAAGTTGTTCCACCACTGGGTAGCGTAGAAGAAATTGGCATAGAGGCCGATCAGCACCAGCAGAGCGAGGCCGAGCACCGCCTTCAGGATCCAGCCGCGCTGCGTGTACCAGCGTCCGGCCCACAGGAACGGCCACAGGATCACGCCGATGACGACGCCGATGCCACGGCCGATCCACTGGAAAATCCAGGTGAAGAAGTTCACGATCGGATCAAGCATGGCGATGTCACCCCTCAGTCTGTCAAACGTTCAATCAATCAGTCAGGCCGTAGAGGCGTGCGCGAAACGCCACCTTGTCTTTCAGATATGTGGTTTTCAAAACGTCCACAACATGCGATCGCCAGGCGTCGGTGTAGCCGTCAAAGTCCTTGTAGAAGCCCGGCTTGTTGAAGACGTAGCGCGAGACGAAGTCCTGCGGCACGAAGTCGGAGATCAGCTGGTTGGTCAGCCAGGCGTCGGGATGGTCGGGCTTGGCCCGGACCACCAGGAAACGCTGCTGCGGGAACACGTCCTCGATCTTGAGGTGGCCGAGATGGGCAATTTCGCGCTTGGCGGCGTTGAGGAAGGGAAAATTGCCGTCCCTGGTGATCAGATCGGTGTGGCCGTGGATCCAGGTCTGCAGCCAGACCTTGTCGACGTCGCTCAGATTGCGGTCAGGCTCGGTATCGCGGATCAGCGCGCGCACCACCATTTCGGCACGATGTTCGAGGTAACCCGAGGTTTCGATCCATGAGGCGCGGGGCAGTTCGATGCGGCCGGTCGCGGCAAGGAATTTGAACACCTTGTCGGCATCGTTGATCGACAGATAGCTCACCTGCCACGGCCGCGAGCGGCGGAAACCGGGTGCGGCCGGGTCGCTGATAACAGTGGTCATGTCCGGATCGACGAACACATAGAGCCCGCCAAAATGGCTGGTCCAGTAGGCGTTGTGGCGGAAGATCACCTGGTCGGGCACCAGTGCGTTCTCGCGGATGTCGCCGCAGATCTTGGCCAGCTCGACCATGCGGGTGAGCATGGCATCGTCGCGCCAGGCCTCCGGCTCCTGTTTCAGCCGGTCGACGAGCTTACCGAGCTCGGCCGCCTTGCCCAGCACGTCCTCGGCCGACAGCACCTTGAACTCGACCTGGTTGATCGACAGCAGATCCTCGATGTCGTGGACCTTGGGGACCGAGTCCTCGATCTCGCCATAGATGACATCCTTGATGGTCAGCGCGTCGATGGCGCGCTGGTTCTTCGACATGAACTCGAACATCAGTTGCGAGGTGTTGGAAAACGCGGTGTGGACCACCGGCAGGTCGATCTGCGACGGCGTCAGGATGATGAAGCGGCGGTTGATCTCGTTGGGATCGAGGTAGCTGTAATCGCCGCATTCCTCGGCCACTTCAGGCGAGAAACCGGTGCGGTCGATGTCGAAGCTTTGGAGCTTGGTCGGCTTCAGGCCGAAGGCAGCAAGCGCCTTGTTGTAGCGCTGGATGAGGTGCGGTTCGTCGACCGTCAGCAGCCGGCCATAGATCAGCTCGTTGTCACGGAGAAGGTCGGGTTTCTTGCTCACTATTCCTTCTCCCCGTTCACGGAGAGAAGGGGGCGCTGGCGCGAATTACGCATTCCAACTTCCCTTCTTCTTCATCTCCTCGATTTCGCGCAGCGCGCGGTCGCGCAGACGGGTGTCGCGAATCATCTTGGTCACCGCGGCATCGTCGGACTTGTCGGAATAGCGGAACTCGCTATCGGCGTAGCGGTTGATCTCCTGCATGACCATGTCCATCGAGAACGGGCCGCGCAGTTCCTCGATCATCGCTTTCTTGTCGTCATAGCCCTTGTGCATGAAGGCTTCCGGCTTTTCGAACCACTCGTCCGGCAGTTCGATGTCCATGGCGCGCATCTTGATCGCATCGGTGACGTTCTTGATGGCGCGGCCGGTGAAGCGCGGTTCGGCGTCCTTGATCATGTGCAGATAGGTGCCGATGTCGGCCATCGACTTCGGCGCGCCATTCTCCTTCATGTAGCGCTCATAGACCTTCATCAGGCCGTCTTCCTGCGGCTTTTCATGCTCCTCATAGGCTTCCATCACAGCGCGCTGGATCTCCTGGGCGGCATAGAGCTTGTGGTCGCCGAGCGGTATTTTATGGTTCTTCCCGGCGAGCAGGACGAAGATGTCGATGTAGTCGTCGCGGCTCTGCGGCCCGTCGACCAGCCAGCGGGCGCCGGCGCGCTGACGCAGCGCATCGTCGACGTTTTCGGGATAGTTGGAAAACATGCCGAAGGAGCAGTTGCCGCGCACGACCGTCGACGCACCGGCAAAGGCGTCCATCAGGACACCGGTGATTTCCTGCTGGCCGGCCGAGGCGCGGTCGTCGGAGCGGCGCGCCGCCACCTGGTCGATGTCGTCGATGGTGCCGAAGCCGATGACGCGCGGGTTCAGCACGTTGTTGATGAACTGGCGGCAATTCTGGCCCGACTTGCCCTGATAGGAGGAGATCTGGTCGACGCCGAAATTCTCGTAGGCGAAGGGGTAGCCGGCGACCTGGCAATAACCGCTGACGAGCCCGGCGATCATCTGGATCAGCGTCGTCTTGCCGGTGCCGGGCGCGCCGTCGCCGATGAAGGTGAAGAGGAAGCCGCCAAGCTCGACGAAGGGGTTCAGCTCGCGCTCGAAATCATAGGCCATCAGCATCTTGGCGAGCTTGACCGACTGGTATTTGGCGATGTGGTTGCCGACGACCTCTTCCGGTTTCTTGAAGGTCATCACCAGCGGTTTCGAACGCTTGCCGGGCGCTACGTC
This sequence comes from Mesorhizobium sanjuanii, assembly GCF_002529485.1. Classification (NCBI taxonomy): domain Bacteria; kingdom Pseudomonadati; phylum Pseudomonadota; class Alphaproteobacteria; order Hyphomicrobiales; family Phyllobacteriaceae; genus Mesorhizobium; species Mesorhizobium sanjuanii. Next base: position 17,278 of record NZ_NWQG01000025.1, on the reverse strand, counting down.
AAAGCCGTCGAGGGTGAAGTCGTCGACGTCGATGCGGATATGCGCGTTTTCGAACGGGCCGATGCCGTCGAAACGGCCCTTTCGCGCCAAAAGCCCGTCGATGGCGACGCGGGCAAAGGCACGCGCGCGGGTCATCAGGTCGGCGTCGTCCTTCGCGCCCGCAACCGCTCTGTCGAGGCCGGCCAGGATCGACTTCACCGCATCCTGCGGCGTGTCGAACAGGAAGTCCGGCTCGGGTGTGTCGTTGGGCGCTTCGCCGTCGCTGTCGATGAGCTGGAACAGATAGGAAGCGAGGCTGAAGGCGGAAATATAGGCCGAGGCTGACAGAAGTCTCTTGAAAGTGGCGGCTTCGTCGCCTTCGAGCGGGGCGCGGGCGTTTTTCGCCTGCAGGCTTTCGAGGTCGGAACCTTCGGCGAAGACGTCCGATATGGCCAGCGCTACGGCTGTGCCGCGCCGGGCGCGAAACAAGAGCGTGTGCTGCGCAATACTCAGCAACTGGTCGTCGGGATGGACGGCGGCGACGGTCTTGGCAAGCTCGACCTCGCGCGTGCGCCGCACAGAGCCGACCGAAACGGTCGAGACGAAACGGCGGTTGGTGCCGGCCAGCGCGGTGCCGGATTCGCGCGACGGATCCTCCAGCACGACGATGCGGGTGATGAAGCTCTGCGCGGTGGCGCGGTGCTTTTCGATCGCCGCTTCCGAAATCGTGGTCAGGCCGGTGTCCATGAAGGATGCTCCGCGGTTCGACGGTCAGACGTCGCTGATGACCTGTCCCTTGGACAGGATGTGGACCTTGTAGCCGGAAAAGATCTTCTGCGCCTCGCCGGCGGCGTAGAGCGCCTGATAAGCCTCGTGCGGGATCAGCGCATGGTTCTCGTAGCTCGACACGCCCTGGCGCGCGGCCTCCAGATCGTCGGTGTTGATGAAGAATTCCTCTGACGCCGGTTCGCTCGACCACAGGCCCTTGCGGCCGGACTTCTCGGCCTTCGAGAAGACCTCCTGGATGGTCCAGGTCAGCAGCCAGGCGTTTTCCGGCTTGCGCACCTTGGCCAGAACGTCGCTCACCGTCGAATTGTTGTCGGTGATGCCGGCTGAATAGAACGGGCCGAGCACGACGCGACGCAGTTGCTTGGGGTGCAGCGTCTCGAAATCCTTGTCGAGGTTCACCGCGATCGTCGCCGGCGACAGCGTATAGGCCGAGTTCTTCTCGGTGAAGTCGTCGAAGCGATGGGCCAACTCGGGGTTGAGCAGGCCGTCGACCGGCAGCGGGATGTCCACCTTGTCGTTGAGCTTGCCGCTGTCGTCGACGAGCTGGCGGATCATCGCCTCGGAGGAATCCTCGACCGTCACCATATAGACCAGCGGCAGGTTGGCGCTGCCGTCGAAGGCAGCCCAATGGACGAGATAATAGGGCCGCCCCGTCTTCGGATTGACCGACACCTTGGCTGTCTGCGCCAATGTGAACGGGCCGAAGGTGGTTTCGCTCTTCACGTCCTCGAGATAGAGCCGCTCGGCCATCGATTTCTGCAGTGCTGCGGGGAATTCCTTGTGGCGCAAGATGAAGTCGGCCATTTCCTCGCGCAACTCGCCGGCCAGCGGGATGTTGGCAAGCCGCGCATCGGCCTGGCGACGGTCGTTCTCCAGCTCAAGCAGGTTCTGGAAGACCGGAAAGCCGCTTTCGGCACGCGAAATGCGGAACGTGTCCATGAAGCCCAGCCGGTTGCGCCAGCAGGAAAAGGACTTGTCGAGCCGCGCAATGTACTCGGCGACGATCCTGGCGACGATGCCGTGCCGGTAGAGCGGCGAGCGGTCGTCGCGCATGAACACTTCGAGGCCGCTGAGCGCCGCCGTGATCGCCGAGAAATAGCGCGCCGCGGCTTCGTTTTCGGGGGTCATGCAGCCAGCCTTAGAGTGCGATGCGCGTGCAGCAATTAGGACTGCACGTAATTGGCCGAATTGTGCTTCTTCATCACGTCGTCGAAGCGGCGGGCGAAGGCATCGTCGGCGAGCTTCTTGCGGCGCTGGATGTCGGCGGTCGCCACCATATTCTTCTCGTGCATTTCGAGGAGATCGCCAATGTGCTTCTGTGAGGCAGCCCCGATGCCGGCCATTGTTTCTTCGGCGGTGTTGTCGACCTGGCTGCCCAGCGTGTTGATCTTGTGGGCGACGTCCTGCTGGGCGGCGGTCTTCAGCGAATCTTCCAGCGCCTTGTAGAGCACGATGCGCTGCTCGGTATCGATGGTCAGCTTGTTGATCAGCGTCGACTGCGCCGCGATCTGGTTGTTGAGCGAATCGACGAAGGTCTGGAACATCGAGGTGTAGCGTTCCAGCGTCTGGCTTTCGGCCAGCAGCTCCTGCTCCTTGGCCTGCTTCTCATTGTATTCCGTAGCCATTTTCGAGCGCTCGCCTTCAAGCTGCGTGCGCTCCTTCTGGCTGGTCGAGGCGGCGATCTTGTTTTCGATGTCGAGCAGCATCGGGTTCAATTCCTCGATGCGCTTCTGGACGTTCTCGAGATTGGACATGGTGGTCTTGCGGCGCTCGATCACCTGCGCGAGGCTGGCCTCGGAGGTCTTGTAGCGCTGGTCGAGAACGTCCTTCTGCGCCTTGAGGATGCCAACGATGGTGTCGGATTTCGCCAACAGCTCCTGCAGATTGCCGGCCAGCGACATGTTGCGGACACGGTCGGTGCGCATGCGCTGCTTGCTCTGGCTGGAAAAGATGCCGATGAAGTTCTCCCAGCCGGTGTAGTTCTTCATGCTCTCGAATTCGGCGCCGAAGACGTTGGTGGCGTCCTCCAGCCCGATGATCAGGTCGGCAATGTTGCCTTCCATCACCTTCTGCTGCTTCAGCACATCCTCGATGCGGGCATTCTCGATGTCGAAATCGGCGTCGCCGATCTTCTTGTCGGCCTTGGCGAGCGTGTCGAGCACGGTGCCGGATTGCTCGATCTTGGTGCGCATGTCCTGCACGACCTGCTTGGTCTTGGCAATTTCGGCATCGAAATTCTGCAATGTCGCCATGGAGGCCTCCCGCTTCGGCATCAGTTTCGTGTCGCAACCCGCCGCGAATATATGTGCGGCATGGGGGGAAGGGAAGGCGCAAGAGACAAGACGTCAGGAAATTCAAAGTAGTGGGCCGGCGATTGCTTGATCGTCAAAGGCGACCATCGCGTGTTTCAGGACGGATCAGGGCTTGGGATCGGCCTTGAGATAGGCAATGACATTGGCGATATCGTCGTCGCTGGTCAGGCCGGTGAAGCCCATCTTGTTGCCGGGGACCTTTTGCCGTGGCGCGCGCAGATATTCGGCAAGGTTCGCCTCGTCCCAGACCAGGCCGGCGGCGCCGGCATCCTTCATCGCTTGCGAATAGCGGCTGAGGAAGCTCTGCGCCGTGCCGGCGGTGCGGCCGACGACGCCCATCAGATGCGGGCCGACCTTGTCGCGATCGGTCGTCGCCTCGTGGCAGGCCAGGCACCGGTTGAAAACCTTCTTGCCGAGAACGGCGTCGCCGCCGGCATGCGCGGCAAGAATGCCGGCAAGGAGAAAGACACCGGCGGACGAAATGGCTCGAAACATCGCTGACCCCGACAAGTTCTGGCTGAAGACCCTTAACAAACGCCGCATGATGGCGGGATTGCGGTAGACAGGCTCAACCCGGTAGACCTTTGACGGCCTGCTGGATCGTCTGTTCGATCGCCGCCAGCGAATGCCTGTCGCGTACGAAGGCCCGGCCGGCGTCGGCCATCGCGGCGCCCCGTTGCGGCTCCGCGGCGAGTGCCGTGATCTTCGCGGCCAACTCGCCGGTGTGGCGGCCGGACAGGAAGTGCGTGCCGGCTTCGAGGCCGAGCCCCTCGACAGCCTTTTCCGTTGCGCAGACGACCAGTCCCGCGGCCATCGCTTCCAGCACCTTGATGCGGGTTCCGCCGCCGAACCTGAGCGGCATCGGCGCATAACCGGCACGGCCAAGCAGATCCGGCACGTGCGGCGGGTTTTCGATGAGATGCAGCCCGTGCGTTGCGCAGACATGGCGCACGATATCGCGCGGATTCCTGCCGGCTACGATGATCGACCATGGCTGACCGGATGCCGCCAGGCGCGGCGCCATCTCGCGGCCGATCTGCTTGACCGCGTCGATGTTGGGGAAATAGCCGAGATGGCCGATGAAGCAGAGGCGGAGCTCTTCGTAGCGCCGGGTGGAAATCGGCAGGGAAAGTACTGTTTCGTCGGGGATGGGATTGGCGATCACCTTGATGTCGATCATCTTGTTGCCCGGCGGCTTGTTGCTGCCGGCCGGTCCCAGCGCCAGCAGCGTCGCCCGGTCCGCTTCCGAGCAGACCCAGACCTGGTCGGCGGTGCTTGCGGCCAAGATATCCGCTTCGCGTGCCTGGGCCATCTTGCGGCGGTGCTGGCGAATGCGCCCCCAGCGCTGCCACAGGGACAGCGATCCGATGCGATCCGCCACCGTGCGCGAATCGACATTGTGCAGGTCGATGACGGTCTGTCCGCCGTGCTCATGGGCCAGCGTCAGCAACTGCGAAAGCGCGATGTCCTCGATCACCACGAGGTCGGGCGCGAACGCTTTCCAGATCGATGCCGCTTCGGTCAGTTCATCGGCCGGGACTACATGCACGGTCGGGTGTGGGCTGCGTCTGTGCCAGGGGCCGCGGCCACGGGCCGCCTCGATGATCCGGTGCCGAATGTTTGGCGGCGTCGCGGGCGCCGGCGCGCCGGTGAAGCTCACGGTCAGGACCTCGCCCAGTGTCGCCAGCGCCCGCGCATTGGCGGCGTTTCGGATCTCGCCGCCGGAGACCGGCGGAAACGGACAATCGACCGTGAATTGCAGAATTTTCATGCCGCCCCCGCACGCATCGTAATCGGAGGCGAATGAAACCGGAATAGGTGGCGGCCCGGTCTTTCAGCCCTTGGTGAAACCGATGAAGTCGTCGGGCGCGGCGCGGCCCATTTCCTCCTCCCAATGGCGGCGGCAGAGCGAGACGTAGACGTCCTTGCCGATCGCCACCTGTTCGCCCTGCCTCGCCACCTTGCCGTCCGGGCCGAGGCGCACCACCATCGTCGCCTTGCGGCCGCAGCGGCAGATGGTGCGCACCTCGCGCAATTCGTCGGCGATGGCGAGCAGCGCGCGCGAACCGGAAAACAGCTTGCCCTGGAAGTCGGTGCGCAGGCCGTAGCACATGACCGGTATGTTCAACCGGTCGGTGATGCGGGCGAGCTGCCACACCTGCTCCTCCTCGAGGAATTGCGCCTCGTCGACGAAGACGCAATGCACTGTCGTATGGTCATTATGCTCGGCGACGCGAGCGGACAGATCGTCGCCCTCGCGGAACATCTCGGCTTCCGTCTCCAGGCCGATGCGCGACGAGATCAGCCCGGTATCGCCCTTGCGGTAATGGCCGGCGACGAACAGCATCGTCGTCATGCCGCGCTCACGGTAATTGTACGACGCCTGCAAGAGCATTGTCGTCTTGCCGGCATTCATCGTCGCATAATGGAAGTACAGCTTGGCCATGCCGCCCTTTTAAGGTGTATCGATATTCAGGTGATGCCGGCCTGCAAACGGCGGCTTCCTGCGCTTCCGGTGCTCACGTACCAAAAGTACGCTCCGCTCCGGTTCTCGGAACCCGCCGTTTTCGGCTCGGCCTGACCTAAATCTCGGCACACCTTAAGCCGACTTGTCCTGACGCGGGGAGGGGGCGTCCCTACATTCCACCGGAAAAGGGCATTCCATCGGAGGAACCCTGCCAAAAAAGCGGCAAGCGTGTCGCTGATCGGCCAGCCCGCGCCGTTGATCGTGATTGTCTTAGTGCTTGAAACTGCACCAGAATGGTGTTTGGCTGATAAACAAAGGCGGGCGCAAGAAATCCGCATTGCCAAAGAATCGAAATGGGAGAAATAAACATGTCGCGCATGAATTCCTTCGTCGCCGGTCTTGGCCTGGCGGCTTTCCTGTCCACGAGTGCCGCTTTCGCCGGCGATCCGGAAAGCTGCAAGGCGGTACGTCTTTCCGATGTCGGCTGGACCGACATCCAGGCGACGACCGGCGTCGCTTCGGTGCTGCTCACGGCCCTCGGTTACGAGCCGCAGGTGATCCAACTTTCGGTGCCGGTGACCTATGCGTCGCTGAAGAACAAGGACCTTGACGTCTTCCTCGGCAACTGGATGCCGTCGATGACCAATGACATCAAGGACTACACCGCCGATGGCTCGGTCGAGACCGTCAGCGAAAACCTCAGCGGCGCCGGTTACGGCATCGTCGTGCCGACCTATGTGGCGGACGCCGGCGTCAAGACGCTGACCGACCTCGGCAAGTTCAAGGACAAGTTCGACGGCAAGATCTACGGCATCGAGGCCGGCAATGACGGCAACCGGATCATCCTCGATATGATCAAGAACCCGGCCGACAATCTCGAAGGCTTTGAACTGGTCGAATCCTCGGAGGCCGGCATGCTCACCCAGGCGGAGCAGTCGATGAAGAACAATGAATGGATCGCCTTCCTCGGCTGGACGCCGCATCCGGTGATGGGCGCCATGAAGATCACCTATCTCGACGGCATGGGCGACAGCGGCTTCGGCGCCGCCACCGTCCATACCAATGTGCGCAAGGGCTACATGACCGAATGCCCGAATGCCGGCAAGTTCATCGCCAACCTGAAGTTCAACCTGGACATGGAAGGCGAGATGATGGACGCGATCCTCAAGGGTGGCGACGCCAACACGGTTGCGACCGACTGGCTGAAGAAGCACCCGGACGCCGTCACGCCCTGGATTGCCGGCGTGACCACCTTCGACGGCGGCGACGCGGCCGCAGCCATCAAGACCGCGCTCGGGAGCTGAGCCGACTGAATTCGGCCAGGCCGAACCAGAAAGGGCAGCCATCTTAGAAAAGGCTGCCCTTTTTCATATCGTGTGACAAGATGATCGTCCGACAAGGACGGCGCCGGCAGAAGAGGGGTGAGATGGATCCGATTTCTAAATTCCTGGTCAGTTACAAGATCCCCATAGGCGCCTGGGGAAAGGCCTTCTTCACCTTCCTCACCGACAATTTCAACACCGTCTTCAGGGCTTTTTCCAACAGCCTCAACTTCCTGCTCGACGGGATCGTCGACGGGCTGCTGCTGCTGCCGCCTGTCCTGCTTATCGCTCTGATCGCTCTGCTAGCCTATCTCCTGCAACGCTCGAAGGGCCTAGCGCTCGCCGTCTTCCTCGGCCTGCTGTTCATCCTCAACCAGAACCTCTGGAAACAGACGGTGGAGACGCTGGTGCTGGTGGTTGCCGCCGCCGCCGCCTCGATGGCCATCGGCGTGCCGCTCGGCATCTGGGCCGCACACAAGCCGAAGGTCTACCGCTTCATGCTGCCGGTGCTCGACCTGATGCAGACGCTGCCGACCTTCGTCTACCTGATCCCGGTGCTGACCCTGTTCGGGCTGGGCAACGCGCCCGGCCTCATCGTCACCATCATCTTCGTCATCCCGACGTCGGTCCGGCTCACCCATCTCGGCGTCACGTCGGTGCCGAAATCGATCGTCGAGGCCGGCGAGGCCTTCGGCGCCACCAAAAGACAGCTTCTGTGGAAGGTCGAACTGCCTTCGGCGCTGCCCACCATCATGGCGGGGCTCACGCAGTCGATCATGCTGTCGCTGTCGATGGTGGTGTTCGCTGCGCTTATCGGTGCCGGTGGCCTCGGCACCGAAATCAACCGCGCGCTCGGCTCGCGCCGGATCGATCTCGGGCTCGAGGCCGGTCTGGCCATCGTCGTGCTCGCCATCGTGCTCGACCGGATGACCCGTATTGGCGTTGGAGGCAAGAAATGACCGTCGCCGTCGATTTCAGGAATGTCGATATCGTCTTCGGCGCCGACCAGGCCGGGTCGCTGGCGCTCATCGACAGCGGCGCCACCCGCGCCGAGATCCTCGAAAAGACCGGCAATGTGCTGGGTTGCGCAGGCGCCAGCCTCACCGTGCATGAAGGCGAGATCTCCGTACTCATGGGCCTGTCCGGCTCGGGCAAGTCGACGCTGCTCAGGGCCGTCAACCGGCTGAACGTGGTTTCGCGCGGCCAGGTCCTGGTCAAGGACGGCGACGGCACGGTCGATGTCGTCACCTGCGACGAGGCGACGTTGAGAAGGCTGCGGCAGAAGCAGGTGGCGATGGTGTTCCAGCAATTCGGCCTTTTGCCATGGCGGACGGTGGAGGAGAATGTCGGGCTCGGCCTCGAACTCGCCGGCATGCCTGAAGCCGAGCGCAAGGCGCGGGTCAAGAAGCAACTGGAGCTCGTCCATCTCGACCAGTGGTCGAAGAAATACGCCCATGAGCTCTCCGGCGGCATGCAGCAACGTGTCGGGCTGGCGCGCGCCTTCGCCACCGAAGCGCCGATCCTGTTGATGGACGAACCGTTCTCGGCGCTCGACCCGCTGATCCGCACCAAGCTGCAGGACGAATTGCTGCAGCTCCAGGCCGAGCTGAAGAAGACCATCATCTTCGTCAGCCACGACCTCGAGGAGGCGCTGAAGATCGGCAGCCACATCACCATCATGGAGGGCGGGCGCATCGTGCAGACCGGCGCGCCGGAAGACATCGTGCTCAGGCCCGCCAACGATTATGTCCGCGACTTCATCGCCAATGTGAATCCGCTCTCCGTCCTGACGGCCTGGAACGTGATGCGCGATCGCCGCGATCTCGAGCACGGCAAGGATGGCTGGGTGTGGCTCGACCGGCGCAAGACGACGCGCTTCAAGATCGACGAGCACGGGCTGGTGGCGGCGGCAGAACGCGACGGCAAGCCGGCGGTATGGGTCTCCTGCGCCGATGTCGAGGGCCAGCCGGAAGAGGCCGCCCAGGTATTCTGGGCCAACCCCGGTACCTCGCTGAAGACGGTGATGCTGGCCATGCACCGCTCGCAGACGGCGCCGGTGGCCTTGTTCGACGACCAGTCGCGCTTCGTCGGCGCCATCGGCATCAGGGACGTGCTGAGCGCGGTGTTGAGAAGGTAGTTTTCCACCAGCTCGGCCTACGCCGCCAGCGGCAATCTCAGCTCGGTCAGCAGGCCGCCGCCAGGATGGTTGGACAGGCTGACTTCGCCGCCGGCGGCGCGGGCTATGTTGCGGGCGATGGTCAGGCCGAGACCGAGGCCGCCGGTCTGGCGATTGCGCGACTGTTCCAGGCGCACGAACGAGCCGAATACGGCATCGAGCTCGGCCTGCGGTATGCCCGGGCCCTCGTCGCGGATGGCCAGCGTGATAATCTTGCCTGATTGCTGCAGGCTGAGATGCGCCTTCTTGCCATAGGTGACGGCGTTCTGGACGAGATTGGTGACGCAACGCCGCAGCGCGACCGGGCGCGCGATGCAGATCAGGCCGCGCGAGCGCGTGTCCTCATTGTCGAAGGAGACATCCTCGAAGCCGTCGGCGATAGATTCCACCAGCGACCAGAAATCGATCCTCTCACTCTTTTCCTCGGTCACCTCGAAAGTGGCGAAGTCGATGACGGAGCTGGCAATCTCTTCAATGTCGGCAAGGTCGTGCGCCAGCGCCTCGCGAACCGTCGATTTCCTCAGCAGTTCGAGGCGCAACCGCATCCTGGTCAGCGGCGTGCGCAAATCATGCGCCAGCGCCGCGGCTAGATGTTCGCGATCCTCGACATAGTCGCGCAGCCTTGCCTGCATGGCATTGACCGCCCTGGCGGCGGTACGGACCTCGCGGCTGCCGGCCTCGGCGATCGGCGGGCTCTTGAGGTCGTAGCCGATCCGCTTCACCGCGGTTTCCATCATCCGATAGGGCGCGGTCAGCCGGCGCAACGACCAGATCGAGGAGATCACCACCAGTCCGGCGATCAGGGCATAGAGCGGCAGGCTGTCGACGCTCAATATCGGGCCGACCGGCGTGTTCGGCTCGGTGAAGTTAAGCCATTGGCCGTCGGCAAAGCGCAGCGAAGCCGTCAGCTTTTCACTCTGGGCGAAATCGGCCGCCAGCACCAGGAGGTCGCGCTCGACCTGGCCGATATCGCGGGGCTCGACCTGGCCTGCGGCATCGTCGGCTTCGCGCGTCGCCGGGTCGCGCCGCACCCGCGCGTCCGTGACGCCGAATTTCGACAGCCGGCCGACCAGTATGTCTTCCAGTTCGGCCAGTTCGTCATCTCCGGCGATCGACGAGGTGACGGCGGGCGTGTTCGATACGGTGAGGGCGTAGGTCGCGTTGGACAGGCCCGACGCGATGGCCTTGCGCTGCTCGGGCGCCGCGTCATGCATCAACTGGACAAGCGAGAAGGCACGGTCGTTGAGCCGGTAGAGATCGACTACGTCATTGGCGGCGGCGCGGTCGCGCGAGACGATAGAGAGGGTCGCGACCTGGCTGATCAGCAGGCCGGCAATGACAATGAGCAGAACCCAGACCGGCAGGGTTTGCGGCAGGATGCGTCTCATTCGGACGTCGTCTCGGGCAGGAACTGATAACCGCCGCTGCGCACGGTCAGGATCAGCTTCGGCGTTTTCGGGTCGTCCTCCATCTTGCGCCGCAGCCGGCTGACCAGAATGTCGACGCTGCGATCGAAGCTGTAGCCGCTGTCGCCGCCCGACAATTCGATGAGCTGCTCGCGGCTCAGCACGCGCTGCGCGCTCCGGACGAAGGTCTGCAGGAGGTTGAACTCGGCCATCGTCAGCTCGACCCTGACGTCGCCCGGCGCCATCAGCCGGCGGCGCGAACAGTCCATCGTCCAGCCGGCGAAATGATAGATCTGCTTCGAGCTGGGCCGGCGCGGCTCGGCGGCCGCGGCGCCGTTGCGCCTCAGCACGGCGCGGATCCGCGCCAGCAGCTCACGCGGATCGAAGGGTTTGGGCACATAATCGTCGGCGCCCATCTCCAGCCCCACCACCCGGTCGGTCGTGTCGTTGACCGCGGTCAGCATGATGATGGGGGTCGCATAATTGGCGCGAAGCTCGCGGCAGAGTTCGAGCCCGCTCTTTCCGGGCAGCATGACGTCGAGAACGATAAGGTCCACCTGGGTCCGGCGCAGGACGGTTTCCATCTCGGTGCCGTCGGCGGCGACGGAGGTGTGCAGCCCCCGCTTCTGGAAAAACTCCTGAAGCAGGTCGCGGATGCCCTTGTCGTCGTCGACGATCAGTATGTGTGCGTCGGATTTCACGGAAAACCTGCCATGGTGGATCGCCCAAGCGCTCATTCGCTCGTCACCCACACGATAGAATTCAGGCCATATGTTGGCCAGTGGCGATGTCAGGTCCAGACGCGGGTTCGTCAGAAACAATCCAGAAACAAAATTCTACAGTTCGGAAAAACTCCCGAAAAAAATCAAGGGCATAAGTGGTGCCGTGGCGGTCAGGTCACCGGCTGCGACACGCGTTACGGGATTACGGACAAACCAATGCAAAGGTTCTCGATCAGCCTGATGGGTGCGTTGCTCGGCATTTCGCTCGTCACGGCCGCGATCGAACAATCCGATGCAAAGGTGGCCGAAACAAAGGCGCCGATCACCCGCAGCGAGCGTTGCAGCTATCTGAGCCGTCAATTCGACCAAGCCCTCGAAACCCATGCCACGGCAACGCAGGTCACCGCGGCGAAGGCACTTCAAAGAAAGGGAAACCGGTACTGCGCCAACAGGAAACAGGCACAGGGAATCCGGATGCTCGCGAATGCTTTGAAGCTGCTTGGAGTGACACCGATCGACCCCGTTCAGTGACGCTCAAATTCGATCTGCAAGAAAAAGGAAGTGAAGCCATGAAAAAGTCCCTCCTCTCCGCTCTCGGTCTCGCCATCGCGCTCGCCTTCTCGATGCCGGTTCTCGGCACGACCAGCGCCAACGCTGCTGCCACGACCGCGGCTGCGACGACCACGACCACGACAGCTGCGCCCACCAAGGCCGTGAAGAAGGTCGCTGCCAAGAAGACCGTCAAGAAGCACAAGAAGCACAAGAAGGTTGCCCCGAAGGCGGCTCCGAAGGCCTGATCCAGGCCGGCGACATCTCTTGTCCCATGAGAGGACCGCTCCAGTTGCGATTTGCCTGGAGCGGTCGTCTTTTTTGCGTGAGGAGCCAAGGTCCGAGTCGAGCATCGGCCCTCCGCACCGGCCATTGGCAACCATTAATCTTAAGCCGATCGCAATGCCGGCCCGGTAAGGCATCCCCATGAAGAAGCGGCCTTCGTCCATTCTGCGCTCGATGGTCATTGGCGGCCTGGTCGTCACCGCGCTGGCCAAGGTGCTGATCCAGTTGACCGCCAGCTCGGTCCTCGATCCGGCCAGCGGGCGCATTGAGCCGGCCTTGTTCGCGCCAGCGATTTCCACCGATTGGGACTACGTCACCTCCTGGCAGACCGTGCTGCTCATCGTGCTCACCAGTACGGTGCTGATCTCATTTGTCGCATGGCCGGTCGTTGCCTGGCTGGAACGGCGGATGGATGCGGCCGGGCCTGGAAAAAGCGCCTCATCCGTCCCGACTGCGCGGCAATTTCCGGCTCGCCGGAGCTTCGGCCGTCAGGGCCGTTGAACCGCAGGCGACAGTCCCCACATAGACCACGGACTTGTGAATGGCCGCGCCGCGCCGGGAGGGCGGTTTGCGCCGTTCAAAATGGACGATCGCTATCGCCCGTGCCAGAGTGACAGCGACGTTCTCGCACGCTACTGCCGGTTCCGATGCCTGAAATCACGACAAAACCCCGCACCAAGACGCAACCGAAGACCGAACGGCCGAAACTCTACAAGGTCATTCTGGTCAATGACGATTTCACGCCACGCGAATTCGTGGTGACGGTGCTGAAGGGCGAGTTCAAGCTGAACGAAGACCAGGCGCGGCGGGTGATGATCACCGCGCACCAGCGCGGCGTCTGTGTCGTCGCCGTCTTCACCAGGGACGTCGCCGAGACCAAGGCGGCGCGGGCGACCGATGCCGGCAAGGCCAAGGGTTATCCGCTGATGTTCACGACGGAGCCGGAAGAGTAGCGCCGGGGCGCTTTTTCCTTCTCCCCTTGTGGGGTGAGCAGCCGGATTCAGGAGGTGGATTAGGCGTCGCCCTATGCGAAGCGGAAGCTGAGGTATGTATATTTCAATCCCAAGCGATTGATAAGAAGGCAGTTTAAGGAGGGCGCCATCAATACCTTGACTCCGATTGAAGGTGGTCTTCAGCCCATACGAGTGATGTCACTCGCTAGAGACTCGGCCGCTATCCCATTGGTAGCCAGATGGCTTAGTGCCGAGTGGGGACGCGTACAGGGCTATTGCTATGATGACACCGTTTCGTGGTGCAATGAGGTTGCAAACAGCGAAAATGAACTGTTGGCATGCGCCTTTCTGAATGAGTACCCAGTTGGCGTTGCATTGCTGGTTGAGTGCGACCTGCAATCCCATGACTATTGGCGACCTTGGCTGTCAAGTCTTTACGTGCCTGTGGAGCATCGGGGCAAAAGAATTGGCGAAGCCTTGATAAGCGCCATATGCGAGGCGGCGAGGGATGGCGGGTGGTCAGAGTTGTACCTCTACGCCGCCACCGGATGGCTGACTGCGTACTACACCAAGTTTGGTTGGCGTTCGGTCGACAGGATAGACGTGTCTGGGAATACGTTCGACGTGATGAAGAGGCAGCTATAGCAAGAGAGAAGGCAAGGACGCAGCGCTACCGCCCCTCGCGGTACCACATCGAGCCCATCGCAAGCAGCAGCAGGCCGAGGCCGAGGAAACCGCCGAACAGCGGCACGCGCGAGACCGCCTTCAGCACGCTGTCGTCAGTGGTGCGCAGTCCGATCCAGTCGTTGCCGGCCGCCGCGCCCGACGAGCGCACCGGGACGATCGAAGGCAGCGTCACGCCGCTGGCGAGGTCGCCGAGCGTCGATGGCTGAGCCAGCCGGCGCACGCTGCCGCCGGTGGCTTCCACTGGTGCTTTCAGCCGGTTCTCGGTGGAGATGACGTCGGAGAATTCAGGCGCGTTGACCGGGCCGACATGGGCAAGCGCGGTCAAATTGCCGTTGCCGACCTGGTAGAGGCCGATCTCATTGGTTTCGATGCTGCCGAGGAAAACGCCGGGCTCGGATTTCTCGAGCTTGACGATCAGCGCCTTGCCGGACGGCGTGATGACCTGCGCCGAGCCAGGGTCGTCGCTCATCGTCTGGCGGCGGATTTCCAGCATCATGCCGCGGCCTTCGGCGGTCAGCCGCTCCTCCTCGAGTTCGGGCTCCTTCATCAGCCAGTGGGCGATGCGCCGGTAGAGCTGGACATGCGGGCCGCCGCCTTCGTAGCCGCGCGCCCACAGCCAGCCCTGATCGGACAGAAGCATGCCGACGCGGCCTTCGCCCTTGCGGTCGAGCAAAAGCAGCGGCCGGTTGTCGGCGCCCTTCATCACCACTTCGCCCTCGGGATTCTCGACGCCGATGGTGCGGAACCAGCGGCTCCAGTGCGGCGGGTCGGTTGCCGAGCCGTCGAGCCCGCGCGTCACCGGATGGCGCTGGCCAAGGTCGGTGAGGCGCGGATAAAAGGCCTTGTCGACGACTTCGCCGGTCGGCATCGCCGGCAGCGCCGCCATCAGGGGTGTGCGGGCAATGGAGCTTTCGCCGGCATATTCAGGTCCGGCAGCGATCAGCAGCGCTCCGCCCTTTTCGACATATTCGGCGATGTAGTCGTAGTAGAGGATCGGCAGCACGTCGCGGTGCTGGTAGCGGTCGAAGATGATCAGGTCGAAATCCTTGATCCTTTCAACGAAAAGTTCGCGCGTTGGAAAGGCGATCAGCGACAGTTCGTTGATCGGCGTGCCGTCCTGTTTTTCCGGCGGCCGCAGAATGGTGAAGTGAACGAGATCGACCGAGGCGTCGGATTTCAAGAGGTTGCGCCAGGTGCGCTCGCCGGCATGCGGCTCGCCGGAGACGAGCAGCACACGCAAATTCTCGCGAATGCCGTCGACCAGCGCGATGGCGCGGTTGTTGGTGTCGGTCAGTTCACCCGGCTCCGGGTCGATGGCGAGTTCGATGATGTTGCGGCCGGCGCCGGGGATGGTCACCTGCAACGGCATGGCCTTGCCGATGGTGGCTTGCTCGACCGCAACCTGCTCGCCATTGACCGAGACGCGGACATCGACCTGGCCGGCCTCGTTACCGGTTGCGATGACGCGATAGGTCATGTCGAGCGGCTTGCCGACCAGGCCGAAGCGCGGGGCGTTCTCGAAGCGGATGCGGCGATCCTTCTCGTGGTCGTTGCCGGTGATCAGCGCGTGTAGCGGAGCGTTGAAGTCGGGAGTGCCGGCGGGCGCATCGTGCACCTCGCCATCGGTGATCATGATGGCGCCGCCGATGCGCGAAGGCGGCACGTCGCGGAAAGCTCCCTCAAGTGCTGTGAACAGCCTGGTTTCGGTGCGCTCGTCGGCGGCTTCCGACTTGCCGGCCTCGACGACGCGCACGTCGAACTGCTTGAAGCGGGCGAGGCGCTGTTGAAGCCCGGCAAGCGCCTCGTCGGTCTGCTTGGTGCGCTCGCCGATGTCCTGGCTCTGGCTGCGGTCGACGACGACGGCGACGACGCTCTTCAGCGCCTCGCGCTCCTCGTCAAGGAACACCGGATTGACGAGGGCGGCGCCCAATGCGAGCAGGGCGGCGAAACGGAAGACCGAGCCACGCTGGCGAAACCACAGGCCGACCAGCGCCAGCAGGAGCAGTGGCGCCAGCACGGCAAGTAGCAGCGGCCAGTAGATGAGCGGTTCGAAGGAGAGGGACCAGTTCATGGCTTACACTCCCCCTTGTGGGGAGGGTTGATCCGCATAGGGAGCGCAACAAAGAGCGTCATCTTACTGCCCCAGCCGCTCGAGCAGCACCGGCACATGCACCTGGTCGGATTTATAGTTGCCGGTCAGCATGTACATCATGATGTTGACGCCGGCGCGCAGCGCATAGATGCGCTGCATCGGGTCCGACGGCACGGTCGGCAAAAGCGGGTCGCCATTCTCGTCGACCGCCCAGGCGCCGGCGAAATCATTGGCGGTGATCATGATCGGCGAGACGCCGTCGCCGGTGCGCACCGGGCGGTTCTCGGTGTTGCTGGCTTCGAGCGAGGCCTCGACCCACAGCGGGCTGCCGGCGAAACGGCCGGGAAACTCGGGCAGGATGTAGAACGATTTGGTCAGCACGTGGTCCGACGGCACCGGTTCCAGTGGTGGCACGTTGAGATTGCCGAGGATGTCGCGCAGCCGCTCCGTCGCCGGGCTGGTCGAATCGGCGCCGATGCCGTTGGCGAATTGGTCGCGCGTGTCGAACAGAACCGTGCCGCCCTGCTGCATATAGGCGTCGATGCGGGCAATCGCCGCCTGGCTCGGCATCGCGGCTGTGGGGTCGATCGGCCAGTAGATCAACGGGTAGAAGGACAGTTCGTCCCTGGAGATGTCGACGCCGGCCGGCGCACCGGGTTCGAGCGCGGTCTTCTCGATCAGGAAGCGGGTCAGGCCTTCGAGCCCGGCGCGGCTGATCGAATCAACGCCCGGCTCGCCGGTCATCACATAGGCGATCCTAGTCTTCGAAATGTCCTCGATCGCCTGGCTGTCGCCGGGCTTGGCATCGTCGGCGCGGGCGATGTCGGCGTGGCCGAGCATGGCGCCGAGCGCAATCAGCAGGGCGGCCGCGCTTGCCGCGGTCCGGGCACGGCGCGGCCGGCGCGAGAACAGGCCGCCCATCCAGAACACGGCTAGCGTGTCGAGCACCATCAAGGCGAGAGCCGCCGCCACCAGCGGACCTTTCAAATCGTGCGATTCGTCGAAAGCGTACTGGACGGTGGTGACCGGCACGGTGATCTCGGGGCGGACCAGCGGTGCGAAGGTGCTGCCGGCTTCGAGCAGATTGTGGGCGAATACGCCGGTTTCGGAACCGTAGAGCCCGGGCGGGTTCTCGAACGTCACCGGCAGCGGGCCGGAGCCCGGCACCAGCGGCCTTGCATCCGGCGTCGGCGGCACCAGCGTGCCGTCGGCCGATATCATGCGGTAAGGCGCCAGCGAGGTGGCGGCTGCTTCGGCATTGGCGACCGCTGCACCCTGGTTGCGCGACAGTTGCACGATGCGCCGCAGCATTTCCACGAAGCTGCCGGAGATCGGCAGGCTCGACCACGTCGCTTCGGGCGTGACATGGAACAGCACCAGCGTGCCCTTGCCCTTTTTCAGCCCGGTCACCAGCGGCGTGCCGTCGGCAAGCGTCGCCCAGCTGCGCTCGACGATGTCGGGCGTCGGTTCGGCCAGGACCTGCCTGGTGACGGTGACATCGGCGGGCGGCGCGAGGGCGGCGAAGGGGCCGGTCTTCGG
>NZ_NWQG01000024.1:0-42461 GCF_002529485.1 Mesorhizobium sanjuanii | reverse complement strand
ACCGGCTGCGGCGTCGTCCATGACAGTGCGCCGCCGAGCGAGCGTTCGCCGGTGCGCAAGCGGACCGGCAGCAGGTCGTCGTCATTGCCGGCGGCGGCCAGCCGCGAGCCGGCGAAGCGCACCAGCGTGCCGCCATTGTCGACCCAGTCGACCAGCCTTTGCCGCACCTGCTCGGGAATGGTGCCTATATCGGCCATGACGATCATCGCCGGCTTCTGGTCGAGGAGCTGCGGGATGGCCTCGGCAAGATCGGCGCTCGACGGTTCGACCAGATCGGCGAAGGGCTGCAGCGCGCGCCTGATATAGTAGAGCGGCGACAGGAGCGGCTGCGCCTGGTCGGCCTCGGCCTGCGACAGCAGACCGACGCGGCGGCGCTTGGAATTCTCGTCGAGAACGCGCACGGCGCCGGCCTGGCGCTCGCCGTCGAGCGCGATCGAGGCGAAGTCGTTGCGCAGTTCGAACGGCACGGCCATCGTGCCGGTGGCGGAGGCTTCGCCGGGCGCGAAGGTCAAGGTCGCGTCGGCGATGCGGCGGCCCTTGTCGTCAAAGGCGCCTGCGGTCACCTGCGCGGGCGCTGGGTCGCCCGGCGCGCGGATGGCGGTCAGCGCGAAGCCGTCGACCTGGTTGTCGGCGCCGGTCAAGCCCGTCAATGTCAGCCGGTCGGAGACGGCCCAGACGACACGCGCGGCGTTCTTCGACAGAAGCGTGTTGAAGGCGGCCTCGTCGCCTTTCGCCGCCAGACCATCGGCGAGCACGGCGACGCTGGCGCCCGGCAAGCTCTCCAGGGTCGCGGCGACGCGGGCATAGACGGCCGGGCGGTCGGTCGGGATCGGCCGCGGCTTGGCCGCGCGCAGCCGGTCGAGGGCGGCAGCGGCGTCGAAGGGGCCGATCTCGGCATTCGGCTTTTCGGCGGTGAAGGCGATGATGACCGGCACACCATTGGATCCCGCATCGGCGATCAGTCGCTCGGCAGTGGCGACGCGCTTGCCCCAGTCGGCGGCACTGGCCCAGTCATTGTCGATGACCAGCGCCAGCGCAGCGCCTTCGGCCGGCAATTTTTCGCGTGGATTGAAGACCGGTTCGGCAAGGGCCGCGACGACCAGGGCCGCCATCAACAGCCGGAGCACCGTCAGCCACCACGGGCTCTGATGCGGCGTCTCCTCGCGCTTCAGCACGCGGGCCAGGATCTTCAGCGGCGGGAAGGTCTCGCTCTGCGGCTTGGGCGGCGTGAGCCGCAACAGCCACCAGATCACCGGCAATGCCAGGAGGCCCCACAGCACCATGGGGGCGCCGAAGGAGAGCGGCAGCCAGCTCATGCGCCGGTCCTCCCGGCATGGTCGCCATCGGTCAGCCTGGCATGACCGCCATCGGCGGTCATTGCCATGTGGATGCGCACCAGCGCCTCGGAGGCAAGGCGGTCGGTGTGGTTGACGGTGAAGCTCCAGCCAAGCCGCTTGCACCAGCCGGCCAGCTCCTGGCGGCGGGCGCTGTAGAGCAGGCGGTATTCATCGCCCAGCGTTTCGGCGCGGCCGGCGGTCAGTTTCTCGCCGGTTTCGGGATCGGTGAATTCGGTGCGGCCGGCATAGGGGAAGGTCTCTTCGGCCGGGTCGGCGACCTCGATCAGATGGGCGCGCACGCCATGGCGCGCGAGCACGTCGAGCCAGGCCATGGTGTCCTCGACCGGATCGAGGAAATCGCTGACGAGGACAATGTCGCAAAAGCGGCGAATGCCGGAAAGATCCGGCTTTGCCGGCAGATTGGGTGCATGGGCGAGCTGGGCGGCAATGCGCTCGGCGCCGTTGCGGGCGGTGAAGGGGTCGGTGAGGTCGGGCCAGGCGATGCGCTCGCCGCTGCGCGACAGGAGCTCGGCCATGGCCAGCGCCAGCACCAACGCGCGCGATTCCTTCGAGACGGTCGCCCCGGTCGATTTGTAGAGCATGGACGGCGAGGGGTCGGCCCACAGCCACACCGTATGGGCGGCCTCCCATTCGCGGTCGCGCACATAGGTGTGGTCGTCACGGGCCGAGCGGCGCCAGTCGATGCGCGAGGAATCGCCTTCGACGTAGGGCCGGAACTGCCAGAAATTCTCACCGATGCCGCGCTTGCGGCGGCCATGCCAGCCGGCGATCACCGTGTTGACGATGCGGCGCGCCTCGACCAGCAGGTCCGGCACCAGCGAGGCCCGCAACCGGCCACGGGCGAGCGCGTCGCGCGTCGCAGCCGGTGCCTGGACCTCGCCTATGCGCCCCATCAGATGCCTTTTGCCAGTTTCGCCACCACGTCGCGCACCGTGGTGCCCTCGGCGCGGGCGGCGAAGGTCAGCGCCATGCGGTGTTGCAGCACCGGCTCGGCCAGCGCCCTGATGTCGTCGACCGACGGCGCCAGCCGTCCATCATACAGGGCGCGGGCGCGGGCGCATAGCGTCAGCGCCTGGCTGGCGCGCGGGCCTGGGCCCCAGGCGACATGCTTGTCGGTCTCGGCATTGCCCTGGCCGGGGCGCGCCGAGCGCACCAGCTTGAGGATCGCCTCGACGACGCTTTCCGGCACCGGCATGCGGCGGATCAGGGTCTGGATCTCCTTCAGGCGTGCCGGCTGCAGCACGTTCTGCGCCTTCGCGTCCTCGACGCCGGTGGTCTCCAGCAGGATGCGGCGCTCCGCTTCGATATCGGGATAGAGGATGTCGACCTGCATCAGGAAACGGTCGAGCTGCGCCTCTGGCAGCGGGTAGGTGCCTTCCTGCTCCAGCGGGTTCTGCGTTGCCAGCACGTGGAAGGGCGCCGGCAGGTCGTAGCGGGCGCCGGCGATGGTTACGTGGTATTCCTGCATCGACTGCAGCAGCGCCGACTGGGTGCGCGGCGAGGCGCGGTTGATCTCGTCGGCCATCAACAGTTGCGCGAAGATCGGTCCGGAGATGAAGCGGAAGGAGCGCTTGCCGAATTCATCCTGCTCCATCACCTCGGAGCCAAGGATGTCAGACGGCATCAGGTCGGGCGTGAACTGGATGCGCCGGGAATCGAGGCCGAGCACGATGCCCAGCGTCTCGACCAGCTTGGTCTTGGCGAGGCCCGGCACGCCGACCAGCAGCGCATGGCCGCCAGCCAGAAGCGCCACCAGCGTGCGCTCGACGACGCTTTCCTGGCCGAAGATGACGCGGCCAACGCCATCGCGAACCCTGGAAATGTCGGCCAGCGCCTTCTCGGCATCGGCGATCATGTCCTTTTCGCTGATCGGGCTTTCCTTGATCATCACGCTCATGCAGCATCGATCCTTCTGGTTGGAAATACCGGCTTGCACCTCACAGTGCCGCAGAATGCCGCGATTCGGTCTCGCGTGGCGTGCCTCTTTGAACTTAAATCACAGACTTAGGCTGACAAGCGGAACAACAGTGACTATTTCGTGACCATGACGGAACACATCGACCTTCGTGAACAGAGCCTTACAGTCGCAACCGAGGCGCGCGGGCTGGAGGCGCTCGTCTCGCGCGCGGCCCGCGCGGGAAAGGGGCCGGCGCCGGTGGAGCGCTGGAATCCGGCCTTCTGCGGCGATCTTGACATGGAGATCAGGCAGGACGGTACCTGGTTCTACCTGGGTACGCCGATCGGTCGCATGCCGCTGGTGCAATTGTTTTCCTCGGTGCTGCGCAAGGATGAAGACGGCAGAACCTATCTGGTGACGCCGGTAGAAAGGGTCGGTATCCGTGTCGTCGATGCGCCTTTCATCGCCGTGGAGATGGATGTTTCCGGCAGCGGCAACGGGCAGATCATCACTTTCCGCACCAATGTCGGCGACGTGGTCGAAGCCGGGCCGGGCCACCCACTGCGCTTCGTCGACGAGGATGCGACCGGCGGTCTGAAACCCTATGTTCTGGTGCGCGGGCGGCTGGAAGCGCTGGTGGCGCGGCCGGTGATGTATGAGCTGGTCGAGCATGGCGAAGAGATCGAGATCGGCGGCAGGACGATGTTTGCCGTGCGCTCGAAGGGCGAAGTCTATCCGATCATGCCGGCCGAAAAACTCAATCGGTTGAGTGCGTGATGGACCAGGTGACGCCGCCGCCGTTTTCCGCCGAGGATTTTCGCGCCCGCGTTGCGGCACAGCCGCAAGCCCATGCCTCCGACGATTTCGGCGACCATCGCTTCAACCCTGGTCATCCCAGGATGAATCAGGTCAAGGCACTGCGCGATGCCGCCGTTCTGATCCCGGTGGTCGATCACGGTCGCGACGCCACGGTTCTGCTCACCAAGCGTGCCGAAAAACTGCGCAATCATTCGGGGCAGGTGGCCTTTCCCGGCGGCACGATCGATGCGACCGATCCAAGCCCGGAAGCGGCGGCCCTGCGCGAGACCTTCGAGGAGATCGGCATCGGCCAGGACTGGATCGAGATCATCGGCCGCATGCCCGATTATGTCGCGGGCAGCGGCTATCGCATCGCTCCGGTGCTGGCAATGGTGCGGCCGGGATTTTCGCTGACGCTGAACTCCGACGAGGTCGACGCCGCCTTCGAAGTGCCGCTGCGCTTCCTGATGGACCCGGCCAACCATACCAGGGACAGCCGCATGTGGAACGATCTCGAATGGTTCTTCTACGAGATGCCCTATGGCGGCCAGCGCATCTGGGGCGTCACCGCCGGCATCATCCGCACACTCTATGAGAGGCTCTATCCGTGAGCGGCCGCGTGTCCCTCGCGGGCAGGGCTGACTGGCTCGGCGACAAGCATCTGCAGCGTCTGCTGGCTATATTGGCGGAGGGGGGCGAAGAAGCGCGTGTCGCCGGCGGCGCGGTGCGCAACACGCTCATCGGCCAGTCGGTTGCCGACATCGACATCGCCACCACCTGCCTGCCGCATGAGACCATCCGCCGGGCCGAGGCGGCGGGCTTCAAGGCGGTGCCAACCGGCATCGAGCACGGCACCATCACTGTCGTCGCCGGTGGGAAACCATATGAAGTCACCACTTTGCGCGCTGACATCGAGACCGACGGGCGGCGCGCGAGGGTTTCGTTCGGGCGCGACTGGAAGGCCGACGCGGAGCGACGCGATTTCACCATCAACGCGCTCTATGCCGAAGCCGACGGCACCATCATCGACCTGGTCGGCGGCATCGCCGACATCGAAGCGCACCGGCTGCGCTTCATCGGCGATCCGGAAGCCCGCATCCGCGAGGACTATCTGCGCATCCTGCGCTTCTTCCGCTTCTTCGCCTGGTATGGCGACGGCCGGCCCGATGCCGAAGGGCTGAAGGCCTGCGCCCGGCTGAAGGAAGGTCTTAACCAACTCTCGGCCGAGCGCATCTGGTCCGAACTGAAGAAGCTCTTGCTGGCGCCGGATCCGTCCCGCGCTCTGCTGTGGATGCGCCAGGCCGGTGTGCTCAGCAACGTCCTGCCGGAGAGTGAGAAATGGGGCATCGACGCCATTCACGGGCTGACCAGGAGTGAAAAGGAACTGGGCTGGACACCGGATCCGCTGCTCCGGCTGGAAGCCATCCTGCCGCCGGACGCCCAGCGCATGAAGACGCTCGCCGAGCGGCTGAAATTCTCCGGCGTAGAGGCGGAGCGCTTGCGACACTGGGCGCTGACGGCCGCCGTCGAGCCAAAGATCAGCGAAGCGGAGTTGGCCAAGAAACTCTACCGTGGTGACCGTCAAGGTTTTGTCGACCGTCTGCGGCTTTCGCTCGCTTCCGCTCGGGTACGTGCGGTCGAGGACAATGACGCGCTGCTCGAAGCCGGTGGCTTTTCGCGCCTGCTTGCTTACGCCGGCAAATGGCAAAAGCCCGACTTTCCGCTCAAGGGTGCCGACCTGACGGCGCTTGGCGCGTCGCCGGGACCGAAACTCGGCGAGACCCTGAAAAACCTCGAAAAGGAATGGGTCGAATCCGGCTTTGCGCTCGACCGCGGCGCGCTGCTCAAGCGCGCCGCGAAAGCGCTTGAGATTTAAGCTGAGTCAAGCCGCGTCGCGAACCTTCTGAATGCGCGAACGGATCGCCTCGATCATTGTCTCGCGGATGGTCGTTTCGCCATGCGTCTCGCGCATATGCTCGACCGCGCGGCGCATGACTTCGGCTTCTTCATCGGCGCGTGTGTGCCATTCGCAGCCGGGAACGAGCGATCCGCATTGAAATTCCTTCATTGGCTCTCTCCCTTCTCGTTGAAGGACTAGCATAACACATCTCGGCGGATTCAGTTGCATGGCAGCGCCGGGCATCCGAAGGATCAGAAAGGGCGGAGCAGCGCTGCTCCGCCCCCTTGCGCTACCCCGGAGACAAGACCATGTCTTGTTCCGGCGGCCAGGCCATCACTTCACGATCTTGACTGCCTCGGCAACTTTGTGCTTGCCGCTCATGTCCCACGAAACGCGGACCTTTTCGCCGGCCTTCAGGCCAGGATCCTTGAAGGTCTTGGGCAGCGTAAAGGTAGATCCGTCATCCAGAACAAGGCTCATGGCCGTTCCATCATAGGTCTTGACCATGCCCGTGATGTGTTTGACCGCGGCGAAGGCGGCGCCACCAGAGGCGAGAACGGCGGCAGCCGCGGCCGTCATAATAAGCTTGCGCATGGCATGCTCTCCTGGAAAATGAGGGCACCCGTTTGGGCAGGTGCCCCACTCAATCATGGGCCGTCCGGTCGCGTCGGGTCGCGGTTCCAGAGGAGGAGAGAACCGCCGGCGTTTCCCGGCCCGGAAGCGACAAATAATCCAAATATTTCAATTGTGTATTAGACGAAAAAGAAATTCGTGACGCCACATTCCCCGCCAAAATCAGGCGAATGGGACATCAATGCGGTTTCACGCTCCGCTCACCATTATTTTACGGCCACCTTACTTCCGGCGGCAGGCTGGACAGGATCGACGCGACATTGCCGCCCGTCTTCAGTCCGAAGATGGTGCCGCGATCGTGAAGCAAGTTGAATTCGACATAGCGGCCACGGCGAATGAGTTGCTCGTCGCGGTCGCCGTCGGTCCAGTTGTCGTTGAAGTTGGCGCGAACGAGATGTCCGTAGACGACGAGAAAAGATCGCCCGACATCCTGGACAAAGTTGAAATCGGCGTCCCAGCCGCCCTTGTCCTCGCCCGAATGCAGCCAGTCGAAAAAAATGCCGCCAGTGCCGCGCGGTTCGTTGCGATGCGGCAGGTAGAAATATTCGTCGCACCAGGCCTTGAATTTCGCGTAATCGGCGACCCCGGTATTCTTCTCGCAGGCGAATTGCATGGCGCGATGGAAGGCCATGGTGTCGGGATCGTCCTGGGCGCGGCGGCGGTCGAGCACCGGTGTCAAGTCGGCGCCGCCACCGAACCATTGGCGCGAGGTGACGACCATGCGCGTGTTCATATGCACGGCCGGCACGTTGGGGTTCCAGGGATGGGCGATGAGCGAAATGCCGCTCGCCCAGAAGCTGGGGTCTTCTTCCGCGCCCGGCATCTGCTTCCTGAATTCCGGCGAGAATTCGCCATAAACGGTCGAGGTGTGGACGCCGACCTTCTCGAAGACACGGCCATGCATCATCGACATGGTGCCGCCACCGCCGCGGCCTTCGTCGCGCTCCCACGGCGTCTTCGCGAAATGGCCTGATGACCATGAGGCCAGCGGTCCCTGCAGATCCTGCTCGATCTGCTCGAAGGCGGCGCAGATGCGCTCGCGCAGCGTCTCGAACCACAGCCTGGCCTTCATCTTTTTCTGTTCGATGTCGGCCGGCAGCCCCACGGGTATTTCAGGTCGTTCCAAATGCTGTCTCCAGTTGCAACCGACAAAAGACTCGTCTTTTCCGGGCGCGATCCCTAATCTCTTGGGTAGAAGCGTCAAGTCTGATCAAGGGGCAAGGAGTTCTTTCGTGCGCACCCCGGCAAGACCGCCGCTGGATGGGCTGAAGAAGAGGCTCGATCGTTCGCGCGCCGAACGAGAGCGCATGCCGCGCGACGGTTTCCTGCGCGAGACCTTCGTGCTGCCGCGCCCCGATGCGCGCCTCAAGGCCCAAGAATGGTTCGAGCGCTTTCCCAAGCAGGCCTACTGGACCGAGATCGAGAGCTGGTTCGAACGGCCGGGCGACGTCATCGAATTCACCATCAGACGGCTACCGGCTGCGGATTAGCGCTCGACAAGCAGCCGCCTTGCCCCGGTGCCTTCCCTTGCCAGCCGGTCGTCCTTGTTCCGCAGCGGGCATTTGTCGATCGACATGCAGCCGCAGCCGATGCAGTCGGTCAGGCCGTCGCGCAGCTTCTTCAGCTGGCTGATCTTTTGATCGAGCTCATCGCGCCAAGCGGTTGAAAGCAGATTCCAATCCTCGCGCGTCGGCGTACGGCCTTCGGGCAGGGATTGAAGCGCTGCACCGATCCCGGCCAGCGAGATGCCGACCTCCTGCGCGATCCGGATGATCGCCACCCGCCTCAGCACGTCGCGCCCGTAGCGGCGCTGGTTGCCTGACGTGCGATGGCTGCGGATCAGCCCGCGCGTCTCGTAGAAATGCAGCGCCGATACCGCCACCCCGCTGCGCTGCGCCACTTGACCGACCGTCAATTCCGTTACCGGAGCCATTCGAATTTTTCCGCTTGACCTCAAGTTAAGTTGAGCTTGTAACCAAGAAGCCCTGGATATGCAAACCGCAGGAGAAGGCGATGTGCGCCTGGGTGAAAATGACAAGAGAGGGCGCGGTCATTGGCCCGAAAGTAGCCGGGGGCCGGAAAGCGGCCGTGACCGCCACGCCCACTGATGAGCTGCGAATCCTATCGGAGCTGCCGGATCGCCTCACCGGCCGCCATGGCGACGGAAAGCGCGACATTGATGCTGCGCGCGCCGGGCTGCATCGGGATCGTCAATCGCGCATCAACCGCCTCGTGGACAGAATCCGGCACGCCCGCGGATTCGCGGCCGAACAGGAGTATGTCGCCGGCGGCGAAGGCGAAATCGGTGTAGGCGGTCGCGGCTTTGGTCGACAGCAGCACCAGCCGCCGCGCTTCGCTTCGGCGCCAGTCTTCGAAGGCCTGCCAGTCGACATGCCGGGACAGCCGCGCCATTTCGAGATAATCCATGCCGGCCCGTTTCAGCGAGCGATCGGAGATCGGGAAGCCGGCCGGTTCGACGATGTCGACGTCAAGCCCGAGGCAGGCGGCAAAGCGCAGGATTGTTCCGGTATTGCCGGCGATATCAGGCTGGTAGAGCGCGATGCGGAGACGGTCGTTCATTTCCACGTCTTCCTAGTGCATGGCCCCGAAAACCGGTTTCGGTTTTCAGAAAGGACCATGCACCGATCTAGAGTGTCAGAGCGTCCTTTGCGCGTCCTCTGGACGCGCGGCGCTCTGATAAGTGGCAGATCGGCCACAGGCATTTCGCGGTTTTGGAAATTCCTGGGCCTGCGGGTGGTCATTTTCTGCGAAGTCGAGTATACGCCTCTCATTGTCAACCCGAACCGAAGGAGGGGTAATTCATGATGATGACCATGCACATCCAGCGCCCCTCTTGTGGGCTTACCTGCCTGCCGGCGGTTTCGGTACGACGATTCTCCTGACTTTTTAGACACGATCGCACCGATTCTTCGCCGAAACCTTTTTCGGTCTTCGAAGGAATCCTGCGATGTTTTTCAAACGGCAAAAGGGGCTCGACGCCCCACCTGAACCTGTCCTGACCGACGCTCGCAGTCATGTCCGGACTGAAGCAATGCGCGCCGACGTTATCACTGCCTTTGGCCGAATGCCGGCGGTCGAGCTTGCTTCACCCTTTTTATCGCATCTTCACATGGAGGACGGACCAATGTTCGATCCCTATAAGATACCCGGTTCAAGAAGCCTGCACGAGCGCAAGATGGCGACCTGGGCGCTGCTGATCGGGGAAACCTATTCGTCGTCGGTCCACGCCGAGACGCGCCGGCGTCCGCATCGCGGCATGCTGCCTGATGTCGATTTCTCGCGCGCGGTTCCTGACCACAGTCGTCCTTCGCTGGTGCGCCGCATCATCAGGCTGATCAGGCCGGGCGCGAAGATCCGGGTCGTTGACACCGCGCCGTCAGGATCGTCAAACGAGCCTGTCGGCGAAAGGTCGGCGACACCCTATATTGCGCGAAGCAGGGCCGATGGCCCGGGTGATTCCGGGCCGTCGGTCCTTGACGCCATGCGGCCTGGGGTCGCTGCGCGCCCTGGGGATGTCGACCATTGCCGTGCCGCGTGAGCGGAAGAAAGATTTGTGAGCATCGCCATGTTCCGCTGGTTTGAAAAAAGGCTCGATCCGTTCCCTGCCGAGGAACCGGTCGAGCCGCCGAAGACGCTGGTCGCCTTCTGCGTGCACTATACGCGCGGCGCCTGGCCCTACATCATTCTCGATGCGGTGCTGGTGACGGCTATCGCCCTGGCTGAGGTGTGGATGTTCGGCTTCCTCGGCCGGATCGTCGACTGGCTGTCGGCGCAGAACCGGGAGACATTCCTGCAGACCGAGGGCTGGAAGCTCGCCGGCATGGCCTTCATCGTGGTCTTCGCACTGCCGGCGACCGTCTGGTTCCATTCGCTGCTCAACCAGCAGACGCTGATGGGCAACTACCCGATGCGCATCCGCTGGCAGGTGCATCGCTATCTGCTCAAGCAGTCGATGACCTTCTACCAGGACGAGTTCGCCGGGCGCATCGCGACCAAGCTGATGCAGACGGCGCTCGCCGTGCGCGAATGCGTCATCAAGCTCATCGACGTGCTCAACTATGTCGTCGTCTATTTCCTCGGCATGCTGGTCATCGTCGGCTCGGCCGACTGGCGGCTGGCGGCGCCGCTCGCCGTCTGGCTTGCCGGCTATATCGGGCTGTTGCGCTACTTCATTCCGCGGCTGGGCAAAGTCGGCGAGGAGCAGGCCAATGCGCGCTCGACCATGACCGGCCGCGTCGTCGACAGCTACTCCAACATCCAGACGGTCAAGCTGTTCAGCCACGCGCGGCGCGAGGCGTCCTTCGCCAGGGAAGGCATGGCGGGCTTCCTCGATACGGTCTACCGGTCGATGCGGCTGGTGACGGTGCTTTACGGCCTGCTCTACGTGCTGAATTCGCTGCTCCTGTTCTCGGTCACCGCTATCTCGCTGTGGCTGTGGCTTGGCCAGGCGGTGACGATCGGCGCCGTCGCAGTCGTCATCGGCCTGGTGCTCAGGCTGTGGGGCATGTCGCAGTGGATCATGTGGGAGATGTCCGGCCTGTTCGAGAACATCGGCACGGTCCAGGACGGTATCGGTTCGATTTCGCTGCCGCGCCTGGTCGAGGACAGGCCCGGTGCCAAGGACATTGCCGTCACCAAGGGTGAGATCCGTTTCGAGGACATCCGCTTCCACTATGGCAAGCAGAAGGGCGTGATCGAGGCCCTGTCGCTGACGGTGAAGCCCGGCGAAAAGGTCGGTATCGTCGGCCGTTCGGGCGCCGGCAAATCGACGCTGGTCAATCTGCTGCTGCGCTTCTACGACCTGGAAGCTGGCCGGATTCTGATCGACGGCCAGGAGATCGCCTCGGTGACGCAGGATTCGCTGCGCGCCCAGATCGGCATGGTCACGCAGGACACCTCGCTGCTGCATCGCTCGGTGCGCGAGAACATCCTTTACGGCCGGCCTGACGCCAGCGAGGAGATGCTTGTCGAGGCGGCACGCCGCGCCGAGGCGCTGGATTTCATATCGGCACTTGTCGACGCTACTGGCCGCAAGGGTTTCGATGCTCATGTCGGCGACCGCGGCGTCAAATTGTCCGGCGGCCAGCGGCAACGCATCGCCATCGCCCGTGTTATGCTGAAGGACGCACCGATCCTCATTCTCGACGAGGCGACGTCCGCGCTCGATTCAGAGGCCGAGGCGGCCATCCAGGAGAACCTTTACAAGCTCATGCAAGGCAAGACCGTCATCGCCATTGCCCACCGGCTGTCGACCATCGCGGCGATGGACCGGCTCGTCGTCATGGACAAGGGCCATGTCATCGAGGAAGGTTCGCATGAGCAACTCGTCGCCGGCGGCGGGCTCTACGCGCAGCTCTGGCAACGTCAGTCGGGCGGCTTCCTGCTCGACGATGGTCCGGTCCCCGCCGCCAACGATGCACTTGCCAAGGGTCAAGCCGCAGAATGATGGCCGCCGAATGATGACTGCCGTCTACCGCTGGTTCGAGAACTGGGTCTATCCGTTCCGGGAGCCCGCGAATCTTCGGCCACCCCTCAGTGTCAGCGGCTTCCTCTGGCACTATGTCGGGCAGGCGAAATTCGCCTTCTTCGCCATGCTGGTCATCGGCGGCATCGCACCGCTGGTCGAAGCCGGGCTGTTCTATTTCGTCGGGCGGTTGGTCGACATACTCGACCAGCTTCCCGAGCGCAGCTGGCACGCCCTGTGGACCGCCGCCGGTCCCGAACTGGTGTTCATGGCCGTCGTGGTGCTGGTCATCCGCACCATCGTCGTCGGCCTGTCGGCGCTGGTCGACGAGCAGACGATCACGCCGGGCTTTTACAATCTGGTGCGCTGGCAGGCGCACCGCCATGTCTCGCGACAGTCCTACGCCTTCTTCCAGAACGACTTCGCCGGCCGCATCGCCACCAAGGTCTGGCAGGCGGGGCAAGCGACCGGCGACCTGATGGAAAGCTTCATCGAGGTCATCTGGTTCATGATCGTCTATACGGTGACGACGCTGGCGCTGGTCGCCGGACTCGATTTCAGGCTGGCGGCGCTGGTGGTGATCTGGATCGTCGCCTTCGGCATTCTGGCCAAACGCTATCTGCCCGCGATCCGCAAGCATGCCGAGGCGACCGCCGAAGCCGGCTCGATGATCAATGGGCGCATCGTCGATTCCTATTCGAACGTGCAGACCCTGAAACTGTTCTCCGCCGATGGCGATGACCGCTATATCAGGGGCGGCTTCGACATCTATCTCGACGCGCTTCGTCCGTTCACCCGCCGGCTGACCGGCGTGCGCATGGCGCTGACGACGCTGTCGGGCATCATGATCACCATGATCGGATGCTTTGCCGTCTATCTCTGGGTCGAAGGCTCGATCACCGTCGGCGCCGTCGCCTTCACGCTGTCGCTGGTGTTGCGGCTCAACATGCTGCTCGGACGGGTGATGATGCAGCTCAACGGCATATTGCGAAACCTCGGCGTGCTGGAAAACTCCAAGGCGCTGATCTCGCAGCCACTCGGGCTGATCGACGCGCCCGACGCGAAAGAGCTGGTCGTAGCCGGCGGACGGATCGATTTGAAAAAGGTCGAGTTCCACTACGGCAAGGGGTTCGGCGTGCTCAATGGCATCGATCTTACCGTGCGGCCGGGTGAAAAGGTCGGGCTGGTCGGGCCGTCCGGCGCCGGCAAGACGACGCTGGCCAACCTGATCCTGCGGCTCTACGACCTCGAGGGCGGCAAGATCCTGATCGACGGACAGGACATCTCGAAAATGACGCAGAACTCGCTGCGCGCCAATATCGGCGTCGTCAGCCAGGATACCGCACTGTTCCACCGCTCGCTGCGCGACAACATCAAGCTCGGCATGCCCGACGCGACCGACGCGCAAGTGATCGCGGCGGCGAGGAAGGCAGAGGCGCACGAGTTCATCCTGACCTTGCGCGACAATCGCGACCGTCAGGGCTACGAGGCCTTTGTCGGCGAGCGCGGCGTCAAGCTTTCGGGCGGCCAGCGCCAGCGCGTGGCGATAGCCCGCGTCTTCCTCAAGGACGCGCCGATCCTGATCCTCGACGAGGCGACCTCGGCGCTCGATTCCGACATCGAGGCGGCCATTCAGGAGAATCTGGCACGGCTGATGGAGAACAAGACGGTCATTGCCATCGCTCACCGATTGTCGACCATTGCGGCGCTCGATCGGCTGGTGGTGCTTGATGGCGGCCGCATCGTCGAACAGGGCACGCATGACGAACTGGTGGCGCGAGACGGGCTCTATGCGCGGCTGTGGAAGCGGCAATCCGGCGGCTTCCTGTTCAACGAGGAAAGCGCCCTGGAAGAGACAAGACCGGCGGAGTAGGGCATGGGCGGATCGGCGGCGACCAGCTACGTGCTCAAGCGGCTTCGGCCGACAGCGCGCGGCTTCGATGCGCTGAAGGAAGAGAGCCGGCAGGAAGGCTATTGGATGCTGGTGAGGTTGGCGGATGGCTGGGCGAGTGGCCGCAACATTTTCCGCAAGCGTGGCGAGGCCCTGTTCGGAGCCTGGCACGGCGATGAGCTTGTTGGGGTTTGCGGGCTGAACATCGATCCCTATTTCAACGACAGGGACCAGGGGCGGGTCCGGCATCTGTTCGTCAGTGCGCTGCATCGCCGCAACGGCGTTGGCAGAATGCTGGTCGAGACCGTGATCAACAGGGCGCGTGAATATTTCGCCGTGCTGAACACCCGCGCCCCGAAAGAAGCTTTTGGCTTCTACGAAGGGCTTGGCTTCGAGCGGCTGGAGGGCGAAGAGTTCGTTACCCACCGTATGACATTAGCAACAGGAGACTGAGATGTCGCTGCGACCACCATCTCATCTTGCCGGCGCGTCCGCGGAGGCGGCCTTTGATGCGCTCGGCCACGAAATCCTCGCCGAAAAGGCGGCGGCACTCGGCCGCGCCGGCCAGCGCGTGGAAAAAACGCTGGCGAGGTTGCGCGAAAATGGTGGCGACGAGCATCGACCTCAGCTGCTTAGGGATGCGGCCGAGGCCGTCCACGGCTATTTCATCCAGCGCGAACTGTGCGGCTTGCGCAAGCACGACGCGGTGATCCGCGAATACAACATCCCCAAGGCCGTGCTGGCGAGGCTCGGCGCGAAGTGAATATCACTCCAGCCATTCGGTGATGAAGCTGCCGTTCTCGTGGATATCAGTGGTTTCGAGCGGACCGGGTCCCAGATTGGTGAATTTGTGCGGCGTGTTGGGCGGCACGATCAGGATCTGTCCGGCGGTGGCCTCGATTTCCTGATCGCCGACGGTGAACAGGCCGGTGCCGGCGCGGATGATGAAGATCTCGCTGTAAGGGTGCTGGTGCAGGCGCGGGCCGCCGCCGATGCCGGGCAGATAGTTGAAGATCAGGCAGCTGTTGGAGCCCCAGGCACCACACTCCAGTTCGCCTTGCCAGCGGTCGGGCGCGTTCGCCCAGCGGTCAGGGTTGATGACATGCGCCATGGGGTGAAGAATAGACCCTGCCAGCGCTCGCTGTCGAGGGAATGGCGACCCTCGATTTCGTACCGGATTTCCAGTCGTTGCGCTGCGTCGGGCGGTCAATCGGCACAGCGCCCGCCAGGTCGTGCCGCGCCCCCGCGACAATCTGCCCTTGTGCCTTCACCCGTCTGGACAAAAACGGGCTTCACGCATAAACCGAAGTCCAAATGCCGGAGGAATTCGCTAGCCTGTTCGCCATGCGCTGTCGGGTTGGCGTAAACGAGCGGGGAACAAGGCTCGGCCACCGGCATCGAAGAGGCGAAAGGATCAGGCACCCGTGAGCGCAACCGAAATCCACGATCCCAACCGTCGCGATTTTCTCTACGTCGCCACCGGCATGGCCGCAGTGGTCGGCGCGGGCGCCGTCGCATGGCCGTTCATCGACCAGATGCGCCCGGATGCCTCGACGCTGGCGCTGGCCTCGGTCGAGGTCGATGTCGCCTCGCTGACGCCGGGCATGTCGCTTGTCGTGAAATGGCGCGGCAAGCCGGTGGTCGTGCGCAACCGCACCGAACAGGAGATGAAGGACGGCGAGGCGGTCAATCTGGCCGACCTCAAGGACCCGATCGCCCGCAATGAAAATCTGCCGGCCGACGCGCCGGCGACCGACGCAAACCGCACGACGCCGGGCAAGGAAGCCTGGATGGTGATGGTTCAGGTCTGCACCCATCTCGGCTGCATTCCGCTCGGCCAGGAAGGCGAATTCGGCGGCTGGTTCTGCCCGTGCCACGGTTCGGTTTACGATACCGCCGGCCGCATCCGGAAGGGGCCGGCGCCGGAGAACATGCTGGTGCCGGTGTTCCAGTTCATTTCCGACACCAAGATCCGTATCGGCTGAGGCTAGGGGACATTTCGATGAGCGAGGGACACTCGACCTATACGCCCAAGACCGGTATCGAACGCTGGTTCGACGCCCGCATGCCGCTGCCGCGGCTGGTCTATGACAGCTTCGTCGCCTATCCGGTGCCGCGCAACCTCAACTATGCCTGGACCTTCGGCGGCATCCTGTCGATCATGCTGGTGGCGCAGATCCTGACCGGCATCGTGCTGGCCATGCACTACACGCCGGACAGCGTTCTCGCCTTCGATTCGGTCGAGAAGATCATGCGCGACGTGAATTCGGGCTGGCTGTTGCGCTATCTGCATTCCAACGGCGCGTCGTTCTTCTTCGTCGCCGTCTATATCCACATCTTCCGCGGCCTCTACTACGGCTCCTACAAGGCGCCGCGCGAGCTCTTGTGGATCCTCGGCTGCATCATCTACCTCCTGATGATGGCGACGGGCTTCATGGGCTATGTGCTGCCATGGGGCCAGATGAGCTTCTGGGGCGCCACCGTCATCACCGGTTTCTTCAGCGCCATCCCGCTGGTCGGCGACTGGATCCAGCAGCTTTTGCTCGGCGGCTTCGCCGTCGACAACCCGACGCTGAACCGCTTCTTTGCCCTGCACTATCTCTTGCCGTTCATGATCGCCGGCGTTGTCGTGCTGCATGTCTGGGCGCTGCATGTGGTCGGCCAGTCAAACCCGACCGGCATCGAGGTGAAGTCGAAGACCGACACCGTCGCCTTCACTCCTTACGCGACCATCAAGGACGCGTTCGGCATGATCGTCTTCCTGTTCTTCTTCGCCTATTTCGTCTTCTACCTGCCGAACTATCTAGGCCATCCGGACAACTACACGGTCGCCAATCCGCTGAAGACGCCCGCCCATATCGTGCCGGAATGGTACTTCCTGCCCTTCTACGCGATCCTGCGCGCCATCACCTTCAATATCGGGCCGATCAACTCCAAGCTCGGCGGCGTGCTGTGCATGTTCGGCGCCATCGTCATGCTGTTCCTGGTGCCATGGCTCGATACCTCGAAGGTGCGCTCGGCGGTCTACCGGCCCTGGTACAAGCTGTTCTTCTGGCTGTTCGTGGCCGATGCCATCCTGCTGGGATGGCTGGGCTCGCAGCCGGCCGAAGGCAGCTATGTGTTCATGGCGCAGATGGCGACGCTGTTCTACTTCGCCTTCTTCCTGGTTGCACTGCCGGTGCTCGGCCTTATCGAGACGCCGCGGCGCTTGCCGAATTCGATCACCGAGGCGGTGCTCGAGAAGAACAAGGGTGGCGGTCACCATCCCGCGGGGGCTACGGCCGCGCCGGAAACCAAAGGCTGAGCGTGAGAATCTCAAGGGGATTTGGCATGAAGAAGATTCTCACCTCGCTGGCGTTGCTCGGCCTGGTCTTTGCGGGCATTGGGGCTGCGGGCACCGGGGCAATCGCCGCGGAGGAAGCACACAACGCTGCCGCACCGACGCATTTCCCGATCGACGAGCCGAAGGAAATGGACTGGAGTTTCGCCGGGCCTTTCGGCACCTACGACAAGGCGCAGTTGCAGCGCGGGCTGAAGGTCTACAAGGAAGTCTGTGCTGCCTGCCACTCGATGAATCTGGTGGCGTTCCGCACGCTGGAGGACCTTGGCTATTCGGATGCGCAGGTCAAGGCGCTGGCGGCTGAGTACACGATCAATGATGGCCCCAACGATGCCGGCGACATGTTCGATCGCCCGGGCAAGCCGTCCGACTATTTCCCGGCGCCTTTCCCCAATGAAGAGGCCGCAGCCTCGGCCAATGGCGGCGCCGCGCCGCCCGACATGTCGCTGCTGGCCAAGGCGCGCGGCGTCGAGCGCGGCTTTCCGCGCTTCGTCTTCGACATCTTCACACAGTATGCCCAGGGTGGTCCGGACTATATCCACTCGTTGCTGACCGGCTATGACGAGACGCCGCCGGCGGGCATGGTGATACCGGAGGGCACGCACTACAATCCGTACTTCTTGTCCGGCGTGTCGCTGAAGATGCCCAAGCCGCTCTCCGACGGCCAGGTGACCTATGATGACGGCTCGCCGCAGACGGTCGACCAGTATTCCCGCGATGTCTCGGCCTTCCTGATGTGGGCGGCCGAGCCGCATCTGGAAGACCGCAAGAAGACCGGCTTTCGCGTGCTGGTGTTCCTGTTGCTGTTCGGCGCGCTGGTCTATCTGACGAAGCGCAAGGTATGGGCCGGCGTGGCGCACTGAGCGGTCCAGACGCACCGAGACGCGGGGGGGCGCCGAGAGGCGCCCTTTTTGCGCTATTGGCCGTGATCGGCAGGGGCCGCTATCGTAAATAGTCCGTTGGCACGGAGCTACGTGATTGATATTCGACGCACGAACGGCGACGAAGGGATTGTCGACGCCATGGCCTTTGGAATTCGCTGATGCGGCTGCAGGATTGCCACAATTTTTCCGATTTCCGGCGCATGGCGCAACGGCGGTTGCCGGGGCCGATCTTCAACTACATTGACGGTGCGGCGGACGATGAGGTCACCTATCGCCGCAACACCGAAAGCTTCGAAACTTGCGATCTGATTCCAAACGTCTTGCGCGGCGTCAGCGAGATCGACATGTCGGTGACGGTCATGGGCCAGAAACTGGCGATGCCCGTCTATTGCTCGCCGACCGCCTTGCAGCGCCTGTTTCATCATCAAGGAGAGCGCGCGGTTGCCAAGGCCGCTGCCAAATACGGGACAATGTTCGGTGTTTCCTCGCTTGGTACCGTCAGCCTCGAGGAGGCGCGCAAGATCAGCAGTGGACCACAAGTCTATCAGTTCTATTTCCATCGGGATCGCGGCCTCAACCGAGCGATGATGCAACGCGCAAAGGACATTGGCGTCGAAGTGATGATGCTGACCGTCGACAGCATCACCGGCGGCAATCGCGAGCGCGACAAGCGCACGGGTTTTGCCATTCCCTTCAAGCTCAACCTGGCCGGAATGCTACAGTTCGCCCTCAAGCCGGGCTGGGCGTTGAACTACTTCACGCATGAGGGCTTCAAGCTGCCGCAACTGGACGAGCACGTCGACATGGGCGGCGGAACCATGTCGATCAGCCGCTACTTCACCGAAATGCTCGATCCGTCGATGACGTGGGACGACGTTGCCGAAATGGTCAGGCTCTGGTCGGGTCCGTTCTGCCTCAAGGGCATTATGTCGGTGGAGGATGCCAAGCGTGCGGTCGAGATCGGCTGCAGCGGCATTGTCCTGTCGAATCATGGCGGCCGGCAACTGGATGGCTCGCGGGCGGCCTTCGACCAGCTTGCCGAGATTGTCGACGCCGTCGGCGACCGGATAGATGTCATCATGGATGGCGGCGTGCAGCGCGGCACGCATGTGCTGAAGGCGCTCTCGCTCGGTGCCAAGGCCGTCGGCGTCGGCCGCTACTATCTCTTCCCGCTGGCGGCGGCCGGGCAGGCGGGCGTCGAACGCGCGCTCGAACAGATGCGTGTCGAGATCGAGCGCGGCATGAAGCTGATGGGTTGCACTTCGATCGAACAATTGACGCGCGAAAATCTGCGTTTCAGATAATCTCGCGCGAAACGGGCGGACGTCCGAGTCAGCAACGGGTCTCGCTCTTCGCGGCAAGACTGCAAACACGCCAGTGTGGAGTGCGAACCATGAAATCCTCCCTCGAAGAGACGCTGCTCTCCGCCATCCGCACCATTCCCGACTACCCCAGGCCGGGCATATTGTTTCGCGACATCACCACGCTGCTCGGCAATGCGCGCGCTTTCCGCCGCGCCATCGACGAGCTGG
This sequence comes from Mesorhizobium sanjuanii, assembly GCF_002529485.1. NCBI lineage: Bacteria > Pseudomonadati > Pseudomonadota > Alphaproteobacteria > Hyphomicrobiales > Phyllobacteriaceae > Mesorhizobium > Mesorhizobium sanjuanii. Next base: position 22,743 of record NZ_NWQG01000024.1, on the reverse strand, counting down.
TGCATCCCTATGCCGGCGAGAAGATCGACAAGATCGCCGGCATCGAGGCGCGCGGCTTCATCCTGGGCGGCGCCATCGCCCATCAGCTTTCGGCCGGCTTCGTGCCGATCCGCAAGAAAGGCAAGTTGCCTTTCGATACGGTTCGCGTCGCCTACAGCCTCGAATATGGGCTGGACGAGATGGAGATGCACAGGGACGGCGTCTCTCCGGGCGAGAAGGTGATCCTGGTCGACGACCTGATCGCCACCGGCGGCACGGCGGAAGCGGCGGTCAAGCTGCTCAGGCAGATCGGCGCCGATATCCTCGCCGCCTGCTTCGTCATCGACCTGCCGGACCTCGGCGGCCGCGAGAAACTCGAGGCGCTCGGTGTGCCGGTCAGGACGCTGATCGGGTTTGAAGGGCATTGAGAGGCGCAACTCTTCCTTCTCTCCCTGTGGAGCCGCCCACAGGGGAGAAGGGAAGAACTCCGCTTACCCCACCTTCACCAACACGGCGCTGTCGAACTCGAGGACCTTGTCGCCGGTCGAATCGAAGGCCTCGCATCGTAGCGAGAGCAGCCGCCAGCCCGGTCGCGAGACCATCGGACGATGGCCGAGCGCCGTGCGGGTGAAGGTGACGGTTTCCCCGGCATAAACGGGTTTCAGCCATTTGAGGTTCTTGAAGCCGGGCGAAGGGCCGAATTCAGGCAAGGGCCCGGGGCCGGTCCAATCCTTCTCGGTCACCATGAGCGTCGCAAGGTTCAGTTTCATCCAGGTGGCGGCGGTATGCCAGCCCGACGCGCACAGGCCGCCGAACACGCTCCTCTTCGCCGCCGCCTCGTCAAGATGGAAGACCTGCGGATCGTATTTGCGGGCGAACGCCTTGATCGCCTCGGGTTCGAACGTATGCGAGCCGAGCGTGATGGTGAGGCCGATGCAGAAGAACTCGTCCAATGTCATGAGCGGTCCTGTGCGGCATCGCGCGCGAGGAACATGACGGTGTTTTCGAGATCGAAAACGCTTTCGCCGCGCTGGTTGAAAAGCTCGCTGCGCATGGTGACAAGGCCGAGCTGGGGCTTGGACTTGGACAAGCGCTTGGCAAGGACGGTGGTGTTGCCGCTCAGGATGTCGCCGGCCAGCACCGGTTTCTTCCACCGGACCTGGTCGACCCCAGGGGCGCCCTGACAGGTCGAATCGAGCAGGAAGGCGTCGCACAGCATGCGCATGAACATCGCGCAGGTGTGCCAGCCGGAGGCCGCCAGCCCGCCAAGAATGCTGGCCTTGCCCGCCGCCTCGTCGAGATGCATCGGCTGCGCATCGAATTCGGTCGCGAATTCGATGATCTCGGCCGCGCTCACCAGCTTGGTGCCGAGGTCGAGCGACGCGCCTTCGACGAAATCCTCATAGGCCCAGGTCTTTTCGGTGGCCCAAGTCTTTCCGGTCATGGTCTGGAATCCGGTTCAAGATTGTACGATCCACGGATCGGCGTTCCCGGATGCAGGCCGGACAGGCTTTGGTCAAGTGATTTCTAGTGAGCCAAGCCTTGGTCAGAGCCAGCCGCGGCGGCGGAAATACCAGAACGGCAGGATCGCCGACAGGATCATCAAGCCGATGGCGAAGGGGTAGCCGAAGCTCCAGGTCAGTTCGGGCATGACATTGAAATTCATGCCGTAGATCGAGGCGACCAGCGTCGGCGGCAGGAAGATGACGGCGGCGACGGAGAAGATCTTGATGATGGCGTTCTGCTCGATCGAAATCATGCCAAGCGTCGCGTCGAGCAGAAAGGAGATCTTCTGTGACAGGAAGGTGGCATGGTCGGCCAGCGACAGCACGTCGCGCGACAAGGTCTTGATGCGCGCGCGGATGTCCTTGCTCATCTTGGTCTGCGTCGAGGCATGGGCGAGGAAGCCAGCGAGGCGCTGCAGCGAAATCAGGCTGTCGCGGATCGAGGAGGCGATGTCCTCCTTGCGGCCGATGGCTTTCAGCAGCTCCTGGAAATCGCGGTTGCGCTTGGAAACCTTGGTCGATCTCGCCTCGAAGATATCGCGCGAGATGGTCTCGATGTCGCGGCCGGCGCGTTCCAGAATGTCGGCCAGGCGGTCGACGATGGCCTCCAGCAGGCCGATCAGGATGGTGTCGCTGCTGGTGCACCCGGTCGCCACCTTTTCCGCGCGCAGCGGAAAGGTCGTGAAGGCCTTGGGCTCGTGATAACGCACGGTGACCAGCCTGTTGCCAGCCAAGACAAAGGTGACCGGCGACATCAGCGGATCGTCGACCTCGGTCTGGGCGGGCAGCGTGGCGGTCATGAAATAGGCGCCGTCCTCGACATAGAGACGGCTGGAAATCTCGATCTCCTCCATCTCCTCGCGCGTCGGAATGGCGACACCGAGCCAGGCCTCGATGGTGGCTTCCTCTTCCTTGGTCGGCTTGAGAAGATCGGCCCAGACCACCCTGTCGCCGTTTGCCAGGAGATCGTCGACGACGCGCAGGCGATCATTCTCCACGACGAACGCCTTGATCATCGCCGGTCTCCCTTGCTGGGGCCAAAGAGGTTTTCGTTCGTAGCGACGCGTCGTTTCGGATGCGGGGCACGGGCACTCCGATGGGGAGCGCGGGCCGCATGCAGACGCCCCTTAGACCGGGTGCCAGGGGTAGTCAAGCGGCGCGGAAAGTCACTTACGCGGCGCGCACGAAGCTGTGATCGGCCGCCGTCGGGCTGGCAGCAGCGAGACTGTTGCCGGCTCAGGTGTTGAACTTGAACAGCATGATGTCGCCGTCTTGGACGACATATTCCTTGCCTTCGTCGCGCGCCTTGCCTGCCTCCTTGGCCGCCACTTCGCCGCCCAGCGTGACGAAGTCATTGTAGGCGATGGTCTGGGCGCGGATGAAGCCGCGCTCGAAATCGGTGTGGATGACGCCGGCCGCCTGCGGCGCCTTGGCGCCTTTGTGCACGGTCCAGGCGCGCGTCTCCTTCGGGCCGACGGTGAAGTAGGTGATCAGCTGTAGAAGTTCGTAGCCGGCGCGGATCACCTTGTTCAGGCCAGGCTCGTCGAGGCCGAGCGAGGACAGGAATTCCATCTCCTCCTCGTCACTGAGCTGGGCAACCTCGGCCTCGATCGCAGCCGAGATGACGACGGTGCGGGCGCCTTGGGCGGCGGCCATCTTTTCCACCGCCCTGGTGTACTCGTTGCCGGTGGCGGCGTCGGCCTCGGCGACATTGCAGACATAGAGCACGGGATGCGAGGTCAGAAGGTTCAGTCCCTGCAGGATGCGCAGGTCTTCGGCGGAAATCCCCTTGAGGAGGATTCGGGTCGGCTTGCCGGCCTGCAGCAGTTCGAGCGCTGCCTCCATCATCGGCAGCACGGTGGTCGCTTCCTTGTCCTTGCCGGAAGCGCGCTTGCGGAACTGCACGATGCGGCGCTCCAAACTGTCGAGGTCGGCGAGCATCAGCTCGGTTTCGACCGTCTCGGCGTCGGCGACCGGGTCGATGCGGCCCTCGACATGGGTGATGTCGTCGTCCTCGAAGCAGCGCAGCACATGGACGATGGCGTCGACCTCGCGGATGTTGGCGAGGAACTGGTTGCCCAGCCCTTCGCCCTTGGAGGCGCCGCGCACCAGGCCGGCGATATCGACGAAGGAGATGCGGGTCGGGATGATCTCCTTCGACTTGCCGATGGCGGCGATCTTCTGCAGGCGCGGGTCAGGCACCGCCACCTCGCCGGTGTTCGGCTCGATGGTGCAGAAGGGATAGTTGGCGGCCTGCGCCGCGGCCGTCCTGGTCAGCGCGTTGAAAAGCGTCGACTTGCCGACGTTGGGCAAGCCAACGATGCCGCATTTGAAACCCATTTTGTCCAGTCCTATCGGGAAATCGAGATTTGATGAGGGCTATGGGCGATAGGGGTGACGAACGTCAAGCCCCGCGGCCACGATCGGAGGCGAGGCCTAACCCTTGCCGCCGAACAGCTTCTTCAGCATGGCGGCCATCGGGCCGGTTTCGGGAAGTTTGACCGCCGACTGCTGCGGCCGCGCCTGGCGGATATGGCTCTGCTGTTTCGGGCCTTCCTGCTTCGGCCCGGCCTTTTCGGGCGCTGCCTTGCCCTGGACGGCAACGCTGACCTTGTTCATGAAGCCTTGCTCGTCGCCCCTGACGATCATTTCGGCATTGGCGGCGATGGCATCGAGCATCAGATCCAGCCATTCGCGGTCTGCCTTGGCGAAGTCGCCCAGCACATGACCATGCACGAGTTCCTTGACGCCGGGATGGCCAATGCCGATGCGGACGCGGCGATAGGCGTTGCCGACATGGTCGTCGATCGAACGGATGCCATTGTGGCCGCCGGCGCCACCACCGGTCTTGACGCGGAGCTTGCGCTCGGCAAGGTCGATCTCGTCATAGAAGACGGTGAGCGCGGAGGGAGCGAGCTTGTAGAAGCGCAGCGCTTCGCCGACCGCCTGGCCGGACAGGTTCATGAAGGTCTGCGGCTTGATCAGGATGATCTTTTCGCCTGCAAGCGTGCCTTCGGCGATCAGGCCCTGGAATTTCTTCGACCAGGGTGAAAAAGAATGGCGGCGGGCAATTGCGTCCGCCGCCATGAAGCCGACATTGTGCCGGTTGTTGGCGTATTTCGCGCCCGGATTGCCGAGGCCTGCAAACAGCAGCATCGTCACCCTCTAGTGTGGTGGATTTGAAGTTCCTGTCACTTTGACGGCATCAACGTTCAGGAACTTCAAATCCAAAACCACACTAGAATGTTATGGTTACTAGTGTGGCTTTGGAATCCGAAATTCGCCCAGTGCGCTGCTCCCAAAGTGCTGCGAATTTCGGATTCGCCACACCAGGCGGAAAGAAGTTACTTCTCTTCGGCGGCAGGTGCCGCTTCGGGTGCCGCCGCCTCGGCCGTCTCTTCGGTCTCCGGCTTCATCGCCGACGAGCCGGCAACGGTCGCGATGGTGAAGTCGCGATCGGAGATGACCGGCTTGACGCCGGCCGGCAGCTTGACCGCCGAGATGTGGATCGAATCGCCGATATCGGCTCCGGTGAGATCGACGGTGATGAATTCCGGGATCGCATTGGCCGGGCAGTGGAACTCGACTTCGTGACGCACGATGTTGAGCACGCCGCCGCGCTTGATGCCGGGCGACTTGTCCTCATTGATGAAGTGGACGGGCACGTCGACATTGACTTCTGTGTCCTTGCCGATGCGCAGGAAGTCGACATGGACCGGGAAATCCTTGACCGGATCGAGCTGGAAGTCCTTGGGCAGAACCTGGATCTTCTTGCCGTCGACATCGATCGTGGCGATCGTGGTCAGGAACCCGCCGCCATGGATCTTGTAGTAGATGTCCTTGTAGGTCAGCGCAATCGCCAGGGGAGGCTGCTTGTCGCCGTAAATCACTGCAGGCACTTTACCGTTGCGGCGAACTGCACGGGCGGACCCCTTACCGACCTGTTCGCGTGCTTCGGCCTTGAGCTCGTAAGTATCGTGGCTCATGGCATTTCCTTTCGCGTTGTTCTGGAGCGCTCACGGCCAGCGTGGCTGGGCCGTAAACGTCGAAAGCCGCCGGGCCTGGATATCCGAAAAGCCGGCAGCCGCATAAGCAAGCGGACCTTTTGTTCGGGATCACCGGGGGAAGGCAGCCTTCCGCCGCGTTGCCTCCAAGGGTGTCTACGCGGGTGGCGGCTCTATAGCCGAAGGCGGCAAAGGGTGCAAGTCATGGCAGGCAAGGGCGGCGTCAACTTGAATTTCGAGGATAACCAGTACGCGGCGGCCTGACTACCGGTCACCACTCAACGCGTTGCGCAGCGCCTGGACCTGCCGGTTCAGGGCATCGAGCTGAGACAGCGTCATGCCCGAGCGCTCGATGAGCGTTTCGTTGAGGCAGTTGCACTGGACAAGCAGAGCGCGACCGGCGGCGGTCAGGTCGACCTGTACCTGGCGCTCGTCGGTCTGGCTGCGCTGGCGGGTGACGAGCCCTGCCTGTTCCATGCGCTTCACCAGTGGCGTGATGGTGCTCGATTCCAGCGCAAGCCTGTGCGCGATCGCACCGACCGACATGCCGTCGGCCTCTCCCAGTGCGTTCAGCACGAGATACTGCGGATAGGTGATCCCCATCTCGTCCAGCATCGGCTTGTAGGTGCGATTGATCGCCATGCTGGTGGCGTAGAGCGTGAAACAGAGCTGATTGTCCAACGGGAGAGGCACGACGCATTCCTTTGCCGACTGAGCATTTCAGATATGTACCACGAAAAATGATATCGCGATACATATTTTCTGTAGACAAGGATTTGGATCTGCGCTAGTCATATTGTTATCGCGATATTGATTATCGTGACAAAAATCAATGGAGATTGAGATGACCAAGCCCGGCAGCAGCACGATCACGACCAAGGACGGAACCGAGATTTTCTACAAGGATTGGGGAAGCGGCCAGCCCATCGTCTTCCATCACGGCTGGCCGCTGAGCGGCGACGACTGGGACGCCCAGATGCTGTTCTTCCTGTCGAAGGGCTACCGCGTCATTGCCCATGATCGCCGCGGTCACGGCCGCTCGACACAGACCGATATCGGCAACGAGATGGACACCTACGCCGCTGATGTCGCGGAACTTGTCGCGCATCTCGACCTCAAGAACGCCATCCATGTCGGCCATTCGACCGGTGGCGGCGAGGTGGCGCGCTATGTCGCGAAGTACGGTTCAGGCGGCCGTGTCGCCAAGGCGGTGCTGATCGGCGCGGTGCCGCCGATCATGCTGAAGACTCCGGCCAATCCTGGCGGCCTGCCGATCGAGGTCTTCGACGGCTTCCGCTCCGCCCAGGCCGCCAACCGCGCGCAGTTTTTCCACGATGTCGCGGCCGGCCCGTTCTACGGCTTCAACCGTCCCGGCGCCGAAGTCTCGCAGGCTGTCGTCGAGAATTGGTGGCGCCAGGGCATGATGGGCGGCACCAAGGCGCATTATGATTGCATCAAGGCGTTCTCGGAAACCGACTTCACCGACGATTTGAAGGCAATCGAGGTGCCGGTGCTGGTCATGCATGGCGACGACGACCAGATCGTTCCGATCGCCGACTCGGCGCTGCTGTCGGTCAAGCTGCTCAGGAAGGGCGAGCTCAAGGTCTACAAGGGCTTCCCGCATGGCATGGCGACCACCCATGCCGATGTCATCAACGCCGACCTCCTGGCCTTCTTCCAGGCCTAGAATCGTCCACTTGGATGGACAAAGGCGTCCGCCGTCAGGCGGGTGCCTTGTGCCTTCAGGCGATGCTCAAGCCGCCGTCGATCAGCATTTCCGCACCGACCATGAACGGGCATTCGTCAGAGGCAAGAAACACCACTGCGTTGGCAATTTCCTCGGCGGTTCCGAAACGGCCGGCAGGCACCAGGCCTACCACGGCTTTCGCGCGCGCCTTTGCCGCTTCGGGGTCCAGCCCAAGTTTGTCGTTGAGCGGCGTGTCGATCGGGCCTGGGCTGATCACATTGGCGCGAATACCGCGTCCTATCAGTTCTCCCGAGAGCGTCCGGGCGAGCGAAATCATGCCGGCCTTGGCCAGCGCATAGACGTGCGTTCCAGCCATTCCCATATGTGCGTTGACCGAGCCGCTGAGGATGATCGACGACGGGTTCGAAAACAGCGGAACGAGCGCCTTGACCAGGAAGTACGGACCCTTGAGGTCAACGTCGATGCTCCTGTCGAACGCCGCTTCGGTCCAATCGCCAAGCGGACGCAGATCGGCGATGCCGGCGTTGAGGAACAGAGCGTCGAGCTTGCCGAAGGATTCCTCGATCCGTCGCGCGATCTCGCTCTGGGCCGTGGCATCCCCGGCGTCGGCGGCAATGACAAGCACATCACCGCCAAGGGTATTGCGGGCCTCCTCCAAACGGCCTGCATTGGTGCCGGTGATAGCGACGCGCGCGCCTTCCTCAATGAAACGGCGCGCCGTCACCAGGCCGATGCCGCTGGTGCCGCCGGTAATCAGCGCAGCCTTGCCTTTTAGTCTGGACATAGCGAATGCCTTTCCTGGCGCGGAGCGCTGCGCAGCATCAGGGCTGAGCCCGGCATGTTCAACTTGAAGGCGTTGCCGACCCAAATTCTGCCTTCAGAGGTGACCCTATCTAACAGGCTTCTCACCCAGCGTGTGGTGAAAGAATCATCGAGGGCGCGGCAACTGCCGCGCCCTCGTATCAATTCCGGAAGATGAACTGATTTTTAGTTGGTCGCCGTTTCCGCCTTCCTGGCTTCCTTCATGTTGGGCAGGAACACTGTCAGCAGGCCGAGGAGCGGCAGATACGAGCAGATCTGGAAGACGAAATCGATGCCCTTCATGTCGGCGACGACGCCGAGCACCGCAGCCGCGATGCCGCCCATGCCGAAGGCGAAGCCGAAGAAGATGCCGGCGATCATGCCGACACGGCCGGGCACCAGCTCCTGGGCAAAGACGACGATGTTGGAGAAGGCCGAGGACAGGATCAGGCCGATCAGTACCGTCAGCACCATCGTCCATTCGAAATTGGCGTAGGGCAGGGCCAGCGTGAAAGGCAGCACGCCGACGATCGAGAACCAGATCATCGCCTTCTGCCCGTAGCGGTCGCCGAACGGGCCGCCGAGCAGGATGCCCAGCGCCGACGCGCCGAGGAACAGGAACAGCATGACCTGGCTCATCTGCACGGACACGCCGAACTTGTGGATGGAATAGAAGGTGTAGTAGCTGGAGAGGCTGGCGATGTAGGCGTTCTTGGTCAGCACCAGCAGCGTCAGCACCGCCAATGCCCACATGACTTTGCGGCGCGGGAAGGGCGAGACGAAGCTTGCCGCCTTGCGGTTGGCGAGCGAAGCGCGCAGCCGGCTATACCAGCCGCCAACCTGCCAGAGCACGATGATGCCGATCAGAGAACCGACGGCGAACCAGGATATGCTGGTCTGACCGAAAGGCACGACGATGAAGGCCGCCAGCAGCGGCCCCATGGCCTGGCCGAAATTGCCGCCGACCTGAAACAGCGACTGTGCCAGGCCGAAGCGTCCGCCCGAGGCGAAGCGGGCGATGCGCGAGGATTCCGGGTGGAAGATCGCCGAACCGATGCCGATCAGCGATGCGCCGACCAGCAGCAGCCAGTAGTGCCCGGCATGGGCGAGCACGATCAGGCCGATCAACGAGGACGCCATGCCATAGGGCAGCGAATAGGGCATCGGCCGCTTGTCGGTGACTGCGCCGATGACCGGTTGCAGCAGCGAGGCCGTGACCTGGAAGGTGAAGGTCAACAGGCCGATCTGCCAGAAATCGAGGCCGTAATTGTCCTTCAGCAGCGGATAGATGGCCGACAGCAGCGACTGCATGATATCGTTGACGCAGTGGCAGAAGCTCACCGCAAGGATGACGGTGAAGGCCGTCGCTTGCGCCGAAGTATGGTTGGCCGTCGCTGGTGTGGCGACAGTGGTGGCTGTCGTGTCGGTCAAGGCAATGCTCCGAGGTCTTTCTGGCGGCGAACCGCAGGCAGCCTTATAGGATGGTTGCCAAGCGACTTCTTTCGTGGTTTGGTCCAATAGTTTCGCAAGTGGGCCACATCCAATGCCACATGGCCGGGAAATTTCTAGAGGTGACGCCGCCGAACTCGGACGTCTGCATCAGTCCCGCTGGCAGTGGCTGGAAGAGGCCGTCGGTCCGGCGGTGGCGCTGCCGACCGAATATCCCGACGGCTATCACGTGCCCCAGCACCGCCACAGCCGCAGCCAGCTGCTGCATGCGCTTATCGGCGTCGTGCTGGTGGCGACGCGGCATGGGCGCTGGATGGTACCACCTGACCATGCGATGTGGATCCCCGCCGGTATCGAGCATTCCGTCGAGATGCTGGGCGATGTCAGCATGCGCTCGGTCTATGTCATGCCTGACGCCATTTCCGGGTTGCCGGACGGCTTGCGGGTCGTCGGCATCACCGCCCTGATGCACAGCCTGATCGTGGAATCGGAAAAGCTGCCGCAGGGAGCCGAGCTGGAGGGGCGCGGCGGGCTGATCATGAACCTGTTGCTGCATGAGATCCCGAACCTGCCGGAACGGCCGCTCGGCCTGCCTTTTCCTTCGGATCCAAGGCTTGCGGCGCTGTGCCGGCGCTTTGTTGCAGCACCTTCGCCGCATGCGACGATCGACGAATGGGCCGATGCCGTCGGCATGAGCCGGCGCTCGTTTACCCGCGCCTTCCATCGCCAGACCGGATTGTCGCTGTCAACATGGCGCCAGCAGGCCTGCCTGTTCGCGGCACTGCCGCGGCTTGCCGATGGCGAGCCGATCACCAGGGTCGCGCTCGATCTCGGCTATGACAGCGTGCCGGCCTTCATCACCATGTTCAAGCGCATGCTGGGGGCCTCACCGCGCGGTTATATGCGTGGGGCGCGCGATGCCGGCGAAGGCATGAAGCGACTAAGCGGTCCGAGCAGGAGCGCGACGGCTTAGTCGAATAGGCTCGATACCGATTCCTCGGTCGCCGTGCGCGAGATCGCCTCGCCCATCAGGTCGGCGATGGAGATGACGCGGATGTTGGGGGCGTCGAGCACGCCTTGCGTCGGCTGGATGGAATCGGTGATGACGAGTTCCTGCAGCTTCGAGCCGCTGATGCGGGCAACGGCGCCGCCCGACAACACACCATGGGTGATATAGGCAGTGACGCTGGTGGCGCCATTGGCCAGTAGCGCATCGGCGGCATTGCACAGGGTGCCGCCGGAATCGACGATGTCGTCGATCAACAGGCAATCCTTGCCGGCAACCGCGCCGATGATGTTCATGACTTCGGATTCGCCGGGACGTTCGCGGCGTTTGTCGACGATGGCGAGTTGCGCGTCGAAGCGCTTGGCCAACGCGCGGGCCCGCACCACGCCGCCGATATCGGGCGAAACGACGACGACATTGCCAAGCTGCTTGTATTTCGCCTTCACGTCGCGGGCCATGACCGGCACGGAGAACAGATTGTCGGTCGGGATGTCGAAAAAGCCCTGGATCTGACCGGCATGGAGATCGAGCGTCAACACGCGATCGACGCCCGCCCGGGTGATCATATTGGCGACCAGCTTGGCCGAGATCGGGGTGCGGCCGGAGGCGCGGCGATCCTGCCTGGCATAGCCGAAATAGGGAATGACCGCCGTGATGCGCCTGGCCGAGGAGCGCATGAAAGCATCGATCATGATGAGCAGTTCCATCAGGTGATCGTTGGTCGGGAACGAGGTGGACTGCAGGATGAAGACATCCTCGCCACGCACATTTTCCTGGATCTCGACGAAGATTTCCTGATCGGCGAAGCGTCTGACGCTGGCCTTGCCCAGGGGAATGTTGAGATAGCGGGCGACCGCTTCGGCCAGCACCCTGTTGGAATTGCCCGCGAAGAGCTTCATGCACCGTTCCTGGCGAAGGATGGAGAGACCCTGACAGACTCGCTTGAGCCTCTTAGTCGGGCTTTTAGCGGCCCGTGCCGGTATTGCAAGCGTCGTGATCGGGAATCCGCCGGCTAATCTCAATAAACGTTTACAGCCGTCAAAGCCGGTACCCTGTCAGCCTGCTTGCCCGCCAAGCCAAGCGGCGAACTGGTCGATCGTCTGGTCGGCGATCGACTGCATGGTCGCCGGCGCGACCGCCGCCCAGCCTTCGGCGCCGTTGGCGGAGGGCGCCTTCTGCTGGCCGTTGATGCGGTGCAGCCGGTTTCCCGAGGGGTCATAGACGTCCCAGACATAGATGACGGTGGTGTCCTTGCCTTCCGACATCGTCGAGAAATAGCCCTTCAGCACGTGGGTGGCGACCTGGTCGGCGCTGCCGGCAAGCGTGATGCCGCGTTGCTTGGCGCGCGTCTGGAGTTCAGCGGTCAGCGGCGTCGCCGCCTCCACCGACGCGCCAACGATCGGCGCCACCTGCAGCCGGGTCCGCGCGATGGCCGAGGCGCTCTTGGCGGACGGCACGGCCGGTGCCGCGGCTTGCGCAGAGGCGGCTGGCGCAGAGGCGGCTGGCGCAGGGGGAGCAGTGGGCTGCGCCGTTGCGGAAGGCTGCGCGGCAGTTGCAGGGGGCGTGGTGCCGGCCCCGGCCACGGACTGTGTCGATTGCGGGGCGATGGCCGAGGGCTCGAGAACGTCCCTGGCATTGGTGCACGCGGCCAGAGCCAGCGCCGCGAGCAATGACACGGTCGTCACATGCGATCGTCTCATTTGCCTGAAACTCCGATGACCGCCCCCATTATGCATTATGGATTCACCGCACGATCAAGTCGAGATCATGGCGGGACAGCGGCTTCGGCTGCGATTCAGTGGTCAGATAGGTGCGGCCAAGCGTCATCGCGGTCTCCGTTTCCGAATCCATGATGATCATGTGGGCAAACAGCGTCATGTTGGGCGCGATCGGTTCGGGATTGCCCTGATAGAACATCGGCATGTCCATCCAGGACGGGGTGAAGCGGGCGCCGACCGAATAGCCGCAGGCGTTCAGCCTGTGCTTGGTCAGGTTGTGGGCTTCCAGCGTGCGCGCATGGGCGTCGAACACGTCGCCGAAGGTATTTCCCGGCGTCATTGCCTTTTCGACGGCTAAAAGTGCCGCGCGCGCGGCATCGAAAAGCTCCTGGTGACGCTTCGACGCCTTGCCGGTCAGCACGGTGCGCATCATCGGCGCATGATAGTGGTGGAAGACGCCGGCCCATTCGAGCGTCAACTGGTCGTTCTTGGTCAGTTTGCGGCGGCCTGCCTTGTAGCGGCAAAGCAGCGCATCCACGCCGGAGCCGATGATGAACTCGTTGGCCGGATAATCACCGCCGCCGGCGAAGACAGCGCCCTGCATGGCGGCAAGGATCAAGGCTTCGTCGCCGCCCTGCTTGATCAGCGGCAAGGCAGCATCCAGCGCGTCGTCGGCGAGATTTGCCGCCTTCTCCGCCTTGGCGATTTCGGCCGGGCTCTTGAACAGGCGCAGCCGGCTGACGATGCCGGACGCGTCGGCGATCTGGCCAAAGGTCTGCAATTGCTCGTCGAGACGCCGGCCATTGTAGGCGGTCAGGCCGTGGGTGTCGTATTCGACGCCGATGCGGGCGCCGAGCAGGTCGAGATCGTTGAGCAGATTGCGCAGATCGATCGCCGGATTGGCGCCATCGCGGTCCGTCCACAGCACGATGTTGTCGATGATGGAGGTGTGGCGCGCCTGGCGCAGATCGGCCGAGCGGGTGAGCAGGACCATCGAGCCGTCGGCCTTCACCACCAGGCACTGGAAGAAGCAGAACCCGAACGTGTCGTAGCCGGTCAGCCAGTACATGCTCTCCTGCGCGAACAGCAGGACGGCGTCGAGCTTCTTCTCGGCGAGTTCGATCATCAGCCGGTCACGCCGCGCGTCAAATTCCGAGCGTTCGAAATGCAACGCCATTACTCTTTCTCCAAAACAATTGCTGAAATCTGTCGCCCGTAATCCGGTTCCTTGCGATGCGTGGTGCGCCGGTAGGAATAGAACAGATCCTCCTCGGCATAGGTGCAGCGGTCGAGCCCCTCGGCGATCACGCCGGCCTTGGCGAGCCGATCGACCGTGTAGCGATTGAGGTCGAACATTGCATGTCCCGATTTCGCCGAGGGCGCGAAATAGCTGGTATTGCCGGCATCGGCCTCGACGAAGCGGGCGACGAATTCCGGCCCAACCTCGTAATTCTGCGGGCCGATGGAAGGGCCGAGAACCGCAACGATGCGCTCGCGCCGGGCGCCGAGGCCTTCCATCGCGGCAATGGTGCTTTCCAGCACGCCTGTGAAGGCGCCCTTCCAGCCGGCGTGTGCGGCGCCGATGATGCGCGCCTCGGCATCCGCGAACAGGACCGGTCCGCAATCGGCGGTCGAGGCGCCAATGGCGATGCCCGGCCGATCGGTGACAATGGCGTCGGCCCTCGGCCGCTCGCCGGAAAACGGCTCCCTGGCGACGACGACATCGGGCGAATGGATCTGGTGGGCGGTCAAAAGATAGCTGGCCGGCACGCCCATCCATTCGGCGACGCGCCGACGGTTCTCGGCTACCAGCGTCTGGTCGTCGCTCGAGCCGGTGCCGATGTTAAGACCTCGATAGATACTGCCGGAGACGCCGCCGATGCGTGTGAAATAGCCGTGGCGAATGCCTTGCCCCCGCATCCTTTCCAGCGAGGGCGACCGAACGGGATCCGGTTTGGTCTGATTCAACATGCGGGCGTTGTTGTCCGTGCGGGCGATTTCGTCAAGCGGCAGTCAAAAGAAGGCAACCGTCGGGAGAGTGGGAGAGGCTACAGTGAAAAGTCAATCCGCCGGTGGAAAGGGTGGAACTGCGATCCCGGCGGGCAGGATGGCCAGCACCTTGAAGAGCTCGCCCATGGCTTGCGGGCCGGCGAGGCGTTCGACCTCGCCCGCGATCTTTTCGCGGGCCGCCTCATCGGCATTGGCGCCGAGCCAGCCGGCGCGTTCGAGAAGCCCCATCCTCACCAGGAATTCGCCTTGCGTGGCGAGATGGGCATCGAGGCCATGCGCCCGGACAATGGCGGCGAGGGCGGCGAAATCGACATGGGCGGTAAGATCGGCCTCGCCGGGATTGGCCAGCACATCTTCGTGATCGTGCCGGCGCAGGGCCTGCAACGTGTCGCCGATCCCTGGCCGGAGATGGCCATAGTCAGGGAATAGCCCGGCGCCGCCACGACTGGATATGCGCTCGGAGATGGTCGCCATCAAGGCGGTGCGGGCCGGCGCGATCTCGGCGATCGCGCCTTGCGGGGCCTCTTCGGCATCGTCCGGCAGCAGCGTCGGATCGACCGAAGCGGCGCCGGCGAAAAAACGCAACCCGCCGGCGTCGTCGAGCCCGATCATCCGTTCGCGCCAGTCCGCGCCGGCGCGGACGAACTGGCGGATGGGCACCGCGTCGAACAATTCGTTGCCGACGATGAGAAGCGGGGTCCGCGGCAGCGTGTCAATGGTTTCATGCCAATCGATCGTGACCGATGTGCCGGCAAGCGTCTGCCGCTGGATTCCCGTCAGCCGTGGGCTGGTCTCGATCATGGCGAAGGAGGCGCCGGCGGTCAGCGTCGCGTCGAGCCGCGAAAAGGTGCGCAGCATGTCCTTCATCAGCGTGCCACGACCGGGGCCGATCTCGGCGATGGTGACCGGCAGCGGCCGGCCCGTCACCCGCCAGGCCTCGTAGAGCCAGATGGCGACCAGCTCGCCGAACATCTGGCTGATCTCCGGTGCGGTGACGAAGTCGCCGGCAGCACCGAACGGCTCGCGCGTCGTGTAGTAACCGTGGTCAGGGTCGAACAGGCAAAGCGCCATGTATTCGCTGACGGGAATGGGGCCTACCGCATCGATCAGCTCGGCGATGCGGATTTTCAGCCGCGTCATGCCGGCTGTGGCTGTGTTACGGGTTTTGCTGTGGCCATCGCCCAGATGCCTGCCAGCACCATGGGCGTGGAAAGGATCATACCCATGGTCAGCCAATTGGTACCGAGGAGATAGCCAAGCTGCTGATCGGGCTCGCGGAAGAATTCGACAAAAATACGCGACAGGCCGTAGCCGCAAATGAAGGCGCCGCCGACGAAGCGCGGCGTCTTCAGCTTGAGCCTGGAATGGGTGAGGACGCGCAGGACCAGGAACAGCACCAGGCCCTCGAGCAACGCCTCGTAGATCTGGCTCGGATGGCGCGAAAATGGCCCGCCATTGGGGAATTCGACCGCCCATGGAACGTCGGTCGGCCTGCCCCAGAGTTCGGAGTTGATGAAATTGGCGACGCGGACAAGGCCAAGGCCGACCGGGACGCCGGCCGCCACGACGTCGAACAGCGACCATGCGCGGATACCGCGCGACCAGGAGAACAGCGTCATGGCGAGGGTGACGCCGAGCAGGCCGCCATGAAACGACATGCCGCCCTGCCAGACGGCAAAGATATCCAGCGGGTGCGCAATGTAGCGCGGCAGATCGTAAAACAGCACGTAGCCGGTGCGTCCGCCAAGCACCACGCCGATGGCCGCCCAGACGATGAAGTCGTCGAGATCCTCGGGCTTCATCGGCAAGGTGCCGTCGGGCCAGAGCCTTTTGTCGGTGACGAGCCGCTTGGCGTACCACCAGGCAAAGAGAATGCCGACGATATAGCCGACGCCATACCAATGCACCGCCAACGGCCCGATCTGGACGATGATCGGGTCGATATTGGGGAAGGGCAGGGCGGCCAGCGGCAGCATAAGATGTTGGCTCAACAAGGGTCTCCGGTAGCCATCGCGTTCGGGCGCGGACCATGCGGCAGGGTTTTGGCAGGGTCAAGGCAAGTTGGTGGTTGCCTTCATCGCCACAGACGGAGGGGCTCAACCCTGACGCTTGCCGTCGACCATTTGCCTTAGAGCGTCGTTGATCCTGTCCTGCCAGCCCGGACCATCTTCCTGGAAGTGGTCCAGCACGGCTCGATCGATCCTGATCGAAACGAGCTCTCTGACATTGGGTGCGGCCGAGGGTTCGCGAATTGGGGCTGCCGGTTTCTTGGCCGGCTTAAAGGCAGCTTCTGCAGCTGCCATCGGATTTGTCGGTCGGCGCGGGGGCGTTGCCATTGGTTGACCCTGACTGAGAGCGACTCGTGCTTGACGCCAGTCGCGACGAAAACACCACAATAGGCGACTGGTCTGTGAAGACCAGCCGCTTCACTTGGTCCTCTCTGCCATTGCGTCGTATTTGGCCTCAAGCCTGTCCGGAACCTCGTCGCCGGACTTGACCCGGCCGGCATCGGCATCCGGAATGCCTTTGGCGATGGCCGCATCGAGAACGGCGAGGCGCTTCTCATTGACTTGGCGCCCTAGCTTAACGCACCGAAATTGAATGGGCTGCGGATGCCACTTGGCTTCAACGTTCTTGCATTCGGCGCCGTGCGCCACTACGTCAATTCCAGCAAGCGAGGATTTGCCATGTCGACCGGACCGAACCGCATTCTCGATGAATTCGCCAAGCTGATGACCGACGCCGCGGGTGCGGCGCAAGGGGTGCGGCGCGAAGTGGAGACCGCCTTCAAGGGGCAGGCCGAGCGCATTCTCAACTCCATGGAAGTGGTGCAGCGCGAGGAGTTCGAGGCTGCCCGCGACATGGCGGCGAAGGCCAGGGAAGAGAACACCCGCCTCGCTGCCCGCATCGAAGCACTCGAGGCCAAACTGGCCGAATTGGCCGGACAGGCGACGCCTGCGACCGCGGCCAAGCCGCGGCCGAAAAAATAACCAAAAAAATATTCGTTAAACTTTTCCACAAAGCGCAATCGCAAAAAGCGCTTTGTCGTGAATCGCTTACCGGCATTGCGTGAATCTTTGTGACAGTGCCTTTCCACATGCTGATGACGCAGTGCGAAAAATTGGGCTGGTCACGCGACTCCCGATCAATAGACTGAATTTGTTGCATGATTCGGAGCAGGATCATGCGCCGGGCGGTGGGGTCCGGTCAGGGGTCTTTGCGTTGAGAAGTCCTGGCCGTCCGAGTTCTAGACAGGATTGTTCGTCGTGTGTGCCCCGCGGAGCGTGTGGTGGCGCTCCCTAGAGCGACGTGCGTCCGCTTGGACGCACAAAGTACGCTCTAGAACTTTTGAACGTTCGCATCGTGCTTTCCGAAAATCGGTTCCGATTTTCGGGCCGATGCGAGGGAACGACAGGAAGCATTTCATGGAACTTCTCGAACTCGAATATTCCCGCGAAATCCATCCGGTGGATGTCATCGAGCAGGTGGCTCACAACAATGACTGGTCCTTCGAGCGGGCCGGCGACGACGAGATTTCGATCTCGGTTGCCGGAAGCTGGACCGACTATCACGTCTCATTCTCGTGGATGGAGGATTTCGAGGCGCTGCATCTGGCCTGCGCCTTCGACATCAAGGTGCCGGAGGCCCGCGCGCTCGAAGTGATGCGGCTCTTGTCGCTGATCAACGAGCAGATGCTGTTCGGCCATTTCGACCTCTGGGAACAGGAGGGCGCGATCATGTTTCGCCAATCCCTGCTGCTCGCCGGCGGTGTCGAGCCGTCGAGCCAGCAGGTCGAGGTGCTGCTGTCGTCGGCGCTGGAGGCCTGCGAGTGCTATTTCCAGTCCTTCCAGTTCGTCGTCTGGTCGGGAACCTCGGCCAAGGATGCGCTGGCCGGCGTCCTGTTCGAGACCTATGGAAACGCCTGATCCTCGATGAGTTCCAGCAACCAGCGCAAGCCCGAGATCAGCTTCGCCGATTTCGACCGTGTCGATATCCGTGCCGGCACGATCGTCGAGGCCGAGCCGTTCCCGCAGGCGCGCAAGCCGGCGTTCAAGCTGAAGATCGATTTCGGCGCCGACATCGGGGTGAAGAAATCGTCGGCGCAGATCACCAAATATTATGCGCCGGAGACGCTGATCGGCCGGCAGGTGTTCGCGGTGGTCAATTTCCCGCCGCGGCAGATCGGGCCGTTCATGTCGGAAGTGCTGACGCTTGGCTTTCCCGACGAAGAGGGGGCCGTCGTGCTCGGCGCCATAGAGCGCAGGGTGCCGGACGGCGGCAGGCTATTCTAACTTCGTCATCCTCGGGTCTGCGCGCCGGCTTCGCCGCCGCTTCGCCCGTGGATGACGAAAGGTGGTGTCAGCTTGCGCGTCGTGCCCAGTGCTTCCTCGACGGTGTCGAGGAACATTTCCGCGCAGGCTTTCCAGCTGTAGCGCATTGCGCGCTGGCGTGCCTCGGCACGGTCGACGTGCAGGGCGGCAAGTGCTGCCTGCCGCAAATCGTCCGCCACCGCGCCGCCAATGCCGTCGCCGACAATGTCGATCGGGCCGGTCACCGGATAGGCGGCAACGGGCGTGCCGCTGGCCAGCGCCTCGATGATGACGTTGCCGAAGGTGTCGGTGCGGCTGGGGAAAACGAAGACATCGGCCGAGGCATAGATTTCGGCCAGTTCGTCGTTCGGGCGGTGGCCGAGGAAATGGGCTTGCGGATATTTCGCCTTGAGCCTGGCCAGTTCTGGGCCTTCGCCGACGATCACCTTGCTGCCCGGCAATTCGAGGTCGAGGAAAGCGCTCAAATTCTTTTCGATCGCCACGCGGCCGACGCAAAGGAAGATCGGTCCCTCGAGACCCAGATCCTTCCTCTTGTCCGGCCGGAAATGGTCGGTGTCGACGCCGCGCGTCCACGGCCTGAGCTTGGTGAAGCCGCGTGCGGCGAGGTCGTCGGCCAGCGACTGGGTGGCGACCAGCGTGCCTTGCCCGGAATTGTGGAAATCGCGAAGCCAGCGATAGGCCCAGGCTTCCGGCACGGGCAGGCGCGCACTCAGATATTCGGGAAAGCGCGTGTGATAGCTCGTCGTGAACGGCCGGCCCGTATTGCGGCAATAGCGCCGCGCCATGATGCCGAGCGGGCCTTCGGTGACGATGTGGATATGATCCGCCTTGCGCCCGGCAATTAGCCTCGCGACATGGCCCGGCGTCGTCAGCGCCAGCCTGATGTCGGGATAGGTCGGCAAGGGCAAGGTGCGGAAAATGTTCGGGGTCAGGAAGTCCGCTTCGACGTCGAAGGATTTCAGGGTCTCGGACAGCCGCTCCAGCGTGTGGACGACGCCGTTTACTTGCGGGCGCCAGGCGTCGGTGACCATCAGGATGCGCATGGCGGTCCTCTGCCCAGGAAGTCGTCGGTTGCCTTGCCGCGATGCCTGAATGGCGACCAGGCCGCCGCTCCCGCTTCGCTCCAGCGCGCCTCGCTCCAGCGTACCCGGGCGGGCACCGGGTCGAATCGATGCCGAGGGGCCGAATCGATGGAGATCGCGCGCTTCATGCGCGCTCTTCAGCATGGTTTCATGACGGGCGGATGAAGGCATGACCTGCAAGCACATTGCGGGATGTCGAAGTGCGGGTCAGGCCGGCACCTTGATGACGGCACGCAAGCCGCCGAGCGGGCTGTCGTCCAGCATGATGTCGCCGCCATGGCTGCGGACTATGTCGCGTGCGATGGCGAGGCCAAGCCCGGTGCCGCTGGCGTCAAGGTTGCGGGCCTCGTCAAGCCGCACGAACGGCTTGAACACCTCCTCGCGCTTCTGGGCCGGGATGCCCGGCCCGTCATCGTCGATGGTGACGAGCAGCGAGCCGCGACCATGGTCGGCTTTGATCTCCACCGTCTGGGCATAACGGAAGGAGTTGCCGACGACATTGGACAGCAACCGGGCGAAGGCGTGGGGCCGCACCTGCACATGCGGATCGCCGGCAAGCGTGGTCGACAGTTTGCGCTTGCGCAGCGTGGCCTCTTCGCCAAGCTTCTCGAAATAGGCCTCAAGGTCGAAACGGCCGGTGTCCTCCGTCGCTTCGCCACGGGCGAAGGCAAGGTAGCCTTCCAGCATCGACTGCATGTCGTCGATGTCCTGGCCAAGCGCCTCGGTGTCGGCCTTGGTCCCGGTCAACGCAAGCTGCAGCTTGAAGCGGGTGAGGATGGTTCTGAGATCGTGGCTGACGCCGGTCAGCATGGCGGTGCGCTGCTCGAGCTGGCGTTCGATGCGCTCGCGCATCTGGATGAAGGCAAAGCCGGCGCGGCGCACCTCCTCGGCGCCGCGCGGACGGAAATCGCGCGGCATCGGCCGGCCCTTGCCGAAGCTCTCGGCGGCCTCGGCCAGGTTCAGGATCGGCCGGATCTGGTTGCGCAGGAAGGGGATGGCGATCATCAGCAGGACCAGCGAGGTGCCGACCATCCAGATCAGGAAAATGTGGGTGTTGGATGCGTAGGCCTGACTGCGGCGCACGAAAACGCGCAGCACCTTACCCTCGAGCTGGACGCGGACTTCGACGATGTTGGAATTGCCGACCGTGTCTATCCAGAACGGACGGTTGATCTGGCGGGTGATCTCGGAGGAAAGAATTTCATCGAGGATCGAGAAGAAAGGTTTTGGGCCCGGCGGCGGCAATGGGTCGGGCGGCAGCAGATCGACCTTCAACTGCATGCGGTCCTGAGCGATGCGGATGATGTTGGCATAATCGGCGTCGTGCGGATAGGTTTCGATCAGATCGATGATCGCGGCAATGTCGCTGATAGTCGCCTGCGACAGGCGCTGGGTAACGGTCTGCCAGTGGCGTTCCATGAAGACAAAGGCGACGACAGACTGCAGCAGGATCATCGGCGCGATAACGATGATCAGCGAGCGGGCATAGAGCCGCTTGGGCATATAGAGCGCGACGTAGCGCCAGAACCGGTTCCAGGCGCGCGGCATGGCCTTGAGCGCCCGCGTGGCGCGGGCGCTCAAGCCGTTATCTCCCGACCCTTCCAGATCCGTGGTCGCCATTCGCCCTTTTGCTCATCCGCGGGCCACTCAACAAGAGACCCGCAAGCGCAGTGCCGCACTTGCAATTTTCGACTTCACGCATGTCGCCGTCCCAAAACAGCTTCGCACTTTGGGCGACATGCACTTCTGTTTGATGCATGTCGTCATCCCAAAACCGCTTCGCACTTTTGGGCGACATGCATTTTCCGTTTGATGCATGTCGTTATCCCAAAACCGCTTCGCACTTTTTGGGCGACATGCATTGCGGCAGTCTATTCCACGCTGAGCCGATACCCAATACCGCGCACGGTCTGCAGCCAGACCGGATTGGACGGGTCGCGTTCGATCTTGCGGCGCAGCCGGTTGATCTGGACATCGATCGTGCGCTCGCCAACTTCCGAATCGTCGCCGACAAGTTCATGGCGCGGTATCGTCTCGCCCGCCCGCGCCGCGAAGATCGCCAGGATCTCCTGTTCGCGGTCGGTCAGCTTGAGGGCCTCGCCGCCGCGCTTGAGTTCCCGCCGGGCGATCTGGAACGTGTAAGGGCCGAAGACCAGTTGCTCGACCTTCGGCGTCGTCGCCGGGCCACCGCGGCGCAGGATGTTGTTGATGCGCAGGATCAATTCGCGCGGATCGAAAGGCTTCGGCAGATAGTCATCGGCGCCGGCCTCGAGCCCGGTGATGCGGCTGTCGGTCTCCGAAAGCGCGGTAAGCATGAGGATCGGCACGTTCTTTTCGGCTCTGAGCGCCTTGGTAAGGTCGACGCCGGTTTCGCCCGGCATCATGACATCGAGGACGAGCAGATCGAAATCGAGGCCGGCGAGCTTGCGCCGTGCCTCGCCGGAATTTCCGGCAACGGTGACGCGAAAGCCGTTTTCGGTCAGATATTGCTTGAGAAGATTGCGGATACGGGTGTCGTCATCGACCACCAGCAGATGCGGTGCATCGTCGTCCGGTGCTGCCGGCTGATCAACCTTTTCAGTGGTCTCCATGGCTTTTCCCTGACATTTTTGCGGGCACAATGTCGATCTGCGCCCTTAGTTCCGGATTGACCATCGCTTCCAGGAAGCGTTCGATCAAGGCGCGTTCGCTGGCTCCGGAATCTTCCAATGCAGCACGGATGCGGCGCGACTGTGGCCGCGCCAGCGCCAGTGCCAGCGCACGGCCCCTGGCAGTGGGGTAGAGTTCGCGCTGCCGGCGGTCGCGCGGGCCCTGCAATTGCACGACATGATCGGTGTCGATCAATTGCTTGAGCACGCGCGCCAGGCTCTGCTTGGTGATTTTGAGGACATCGAGGAGTTCGGCGACCGTCAGGCCCGGCCTGCGATTGACGAAATGCAGGACCCGGTGATGGGCGCGGCCGAAACCATAGTCGGCGAGGATCTGGTCCGGATCGGAGGTGAAATCGCGATAGGCGAAGAAGAACAATTCGATGATGGCGAAGTCGATGCCGTCTTCGTCGGCGATCGCCGTCCTGATCGGTTTTCCGGCTGGGTGGCTGCGATCCGTCATCATTTCTCCGATGGAAGCAGGAAATTATGTCAGTACTAT
>NZ_NWQG01000023.1:0-8371 GCF_002529485.1 Mesorhizobium sanjuanii | reverse complement strand
CCTCAAATATCCGCTTACGCTTCGAGGCACTCTACGCTTTGAGAAATGGGCCGCCCGGTGCGGCCGACACGAAAAACGCAACGACACAATGATATGCGGGCCGTCGCCCGCGGGAGGTTATCATGGCATCCGTTCCTTTCGACCAAATGGATGGCTTTATCTGGATCAACGGCGAGTTCGTCAAATGGGCTGACGCCAAGATCCACGTCCTGACCCATGGTCTGCACTATGCCAGCGCGGTGTTCGAGGGCGAGCGCGCCTATGGCGGCGAGATTTTCAAGCTGACCGAGCACAGCGAGCGCCTGCATGAATCGGCACGCCTGCTCGGCTTCAAGATTCCCTATTCGGTTGCCGAGATCGACGATGCCTGCCGCACGCTGCTGAAGAAGCAAGGGTTCCAGGACGCCTATGTGCGGCCGATCGCATGGCGCGGCAGCGAACAGATGGGGGTTTCGGCGCAGAACAGCCGCATCAACTGCGCCATCGCCATCTGGCAGTGGCCGAGCTATTTCGACCCCGCGCAGAAGCTGAAGGGAATCCGTCTCGATGTGGCGGAATGGCGCCGCCCCGATCCGCGCACCGCGCCGTCGAAGTCTAAAGCCGCCGGTCTCTACATGATCTGCACGATGTCCAAGCATGCCGCCGAAGCCAAGGGCTATGCCGACGCCATGATGCTCGACTGGCGCGGGCAAGTCGCCGAAGCAACGGGCGCCAATATCTTCTTCGTCAAGGACGGCAAGATCCACACGCCGAAGCCCGATTGCTTCCTCGACGGCATCACCCGTCGTACGGTCGTCGGCCTTGCCAAGGATCGCGGCCTCGAGGTGATCGAGCGTGCCATCATGCCGGAAGAGCTGGAAGGCTTCGAGCAGTGTTTCCTGACCGGGACGGCAGCCGAGGTGACGCCGGTTTCGGAGATCGGTCCATACCGATTCGAGGTCGGCGAAATCGCCAAGACGCTGATGAATGACTATTCTGCGGCCGTTCAACCCAAGCACGCGATCGCCGCAGAATAACGAAAGTCACAGCTTTTTTTACAAGTAGGGGCGGTTTTCGGGCCGCCTCTTTTATTTAAGCAGTTCTGCATTTGACTTTCGTCCAATTCGGCGTCTCATGATGCTGTCGGCCCGGGAGGCTGGCAGCTATGGAGGGACTGGTATTATGGACATGAACACGCTTCTTCCGATCATTATTCAGGTGATTACGGGTGTCATCGGTGGTCAGGCGGTGGGCGCGGCGATCAAGACGGCGGCGATGGGTCAGCTTCCGAAGATCCTTGGTGGCGCCGTTGGCGGCGTCGGCGGCGCAGCCATCCTCGGTAGCCTGCTCGGCGGCGGCACAGTCGACCCGGCAGCGGCGGCAGCGGCAACAGGCGGATTGGGCAGCGCGCTTAATCTGCAAAACATCATCGGCGGCGCCGGTGGTGGCGCCATTCTGACCGGCATCATCGGCGCGGTCATGAATGCAATGAAGAAATAAGCTTGGCGGTTTCGGGCTTTCAAATGGGCGGCTTTGGCCGCCCATTTCCATTTCAGCCTGGTCTGTCATGACACGGTGGACGCCAGTTGCTTGTGTCCCTAAAGCGCTCGCTTGAACGAATTCACGCGACGCGCTTTTGGTTCTTGTTTTTATGCATGTCGTTATCGCAAAACCGCTGCACACTTTTGCGCGACATGCATTACATCTGGGACGCCACCGCGAAAGGACGATCATGGGTCAACTCAATGCCGGTATCGTGCCGGTCACGCCCTTCCAGCAAAACTGCACCATCCTCTTCGACATGGATGACAAACAAGGCGTCGTCGTCGATCCGGGCGGCGACATCGACAAGGTGCTGGCAGTGCTGAAGGAGAATGCCATTACCGCCGGCGCGATCTGGATCACCCATGGTCATATCGATCATGCGGGCGGCGCAATGGAACTGAAGGAGGCGCTCGGGGTCGAGATTGTCGGCCCGCATGAGGCCGACCGTCCGCTGCTCGCCAATCTCGAGAGCCAGGCGAAACTTTACGGCATCACCGATGCCGTGCGCAATTGCGTGCCCGACCGCTTTCTCAGCGAGGGAGACACCGTCTCGTTCGGCCAGCACGCGTTCGAGGTCTTCCATTGCCCCGGTCACGCGCCGGGCCATGTCGTCTACTACAACCGTGCGGCCAAATTCGCCCATGTCGGCGATGTCCTGTTTCGCGGCTCCATCGGGCGAACCGACCTGCCGGGCGGTGACCATGCCGCACTGATTGCCTCGATCAAAAACAAGCTTTTGCCGCTTGGCGACGACATTGGCTTCATCTGCGGCCACGGCCCCGGCGGCCGCTTCGGCGAGGAGCGGCGGAGCAATCCGTTCCTGGTCTAGGGTGTGCCGATATTCAGGTGAGGCCGGCCTGCAAACGGCGGCTTCCTGCGCTTCCGGTGCTCACGTACTTTGAGTACGCTCCGCTCCGGTTCTCGGAACCCACCATTTTCGACTCGGCCTGACCTGAATCTCAACACACCCTGGCGGGCCAACTTGGTTGGAGAGCCGGACACAAAAAAACGCCGACCTCGCGGCCAGCGCTTTTTGTTGGGCAGGGAAGCCCTTGGTTTTAGTTGGCGGTGCAGAAATGCTGTTCGCCGTCATAGCCGGTGAACGTGCCCGTGCGGGCATTGAAGCTCCGGTAGCGATCCGAACAGTATTCGTACCAGCCACGGGTCCATGGCTCGGCGTAGCCTTCATTGTAGGCGACCCGCGGTTCCACATAGTAGCGGCGCACCGGGGCCGGCCGCGGATAGCGATCATAATCGTCATAGCCGGGGTAGTAGCGGGGCTGCGGATTGCTGAGCGCGCCGCCGATCAGGGCGCCGGCCGCGAGGCCGAGGACGCCGGCGGCGACAGCGTCGCCATTGCCATGGCCACGATGGTGGCGGTGGTAACGCCAATCGTCGGCGCTGGCCGCGGGCAAGGTCGCCAGCGTGGTTGCGACGACGGCGGCGGACAGGATGGCGGTCTTGAAAATTCGATTCATATCGGTCTCCTTCGTGCCGGCCCGACAGTGGGGATGCGGTCCGGCTTTACCGAAGATTAATAGGCGACCGTGGCTGAACGGGGGCTGAACGAAGTTGGCGGGCCGAAATCGGCGACCGGCCGCGGCACGGACGGCAAATGTCGCACGCTCATGCGGAGCAAGCCTCTAGCGCGGGAGCCGTTCGGCCGTCTTGAGCCGGCTCAGCCGACCGACAGGTTAACGGCTTTCGGACCCTTGCCGCGCTTGTCCGGCTCGGTGTCGAATGTCACTTTCTGCCCATCCTCAAGACCGGGAAGACCCGACGCCTGCACGGCCGAAATATGGACGAAGACATCCTTTGCGCCATCATCCGGCGTGATGAAGCCGAAGCCCTTGGCATGATTGAAGAATTTGACGGTGCCGGTCTGCGGCATGGGAAGCTCCTTTGATCCCATCAAGTCAAGTCTCGGGCCGGCAAATGCCCGAGTGAAATTTGTCCTTTATTTTAGCGCTATCGGCAAGTGAAAGTTTTTGCGGGCATTTTTGCTCGCCGTCCTCGATATGAAAAAGGCGCGACGATAATCGTCGCGCCTTCGAAAACTCGGATGCGGCCCTGGAAGCCGGCGCAGCCCGTGGAGAGGCTCATGGACGTTTCGCAATGTCCGAACGGACTTGCGACGCGCCGAACGCTCAGGCGGCGCGGAGATTGACCGCCTTCGGACCCTTGCCCATGCGGTCAGGCTCGACGTCGAAAGTGACCTTCTGGCCATCGACGAGGGTGCGCAGGCCCGAAGCCTCGATCGCCGAGATATGGACGAACACGTCCTTGGCGCCGCCGTCTGGCGTGATGAAGCCGAAGCCTTTGGTAGCGTTGAAGAATTTAACGGTGCCGGTCTGGGCCATTGGGGAAACTCCTTCACCCGTGTCAGTCTTGTGGTTTGCCCGCCGCCTGGCGCCGTGGGCAAGTCCCGGTGGTTGCTTCGGCAGTCATGCATTGGCGCATGGTCAAACCCCCCGCCGAAAAACGGGGCCGTCAGAGATTCACAGTATCGGGGAAAGGTCGTCCAAAACGTTCCGCTCTCCGGGTCGCAAATGCCCGAACACAAAATTTATCGCACGGAAACGTGATGGTTGCAAGATAGTGCCGCGGGCCACCCATTGTGCGTCCCGACGCATCGCATCGATAGACCTGGGTCTTCGTGCGGTCATCGGCCAGAACCCGGCCACGCATGGTCCAGTCGGCGAAGCGTTCGGTCGTTCTGGCAGCCGCCCAGAAACGGGATTGCATTTGCCGATGGAATGACGAGGATCGATCCAGTTTGATTTTGCGCATGATCCTTTCCGAAAATAGATTTTCGGAGTCATGCGCCGGAGCGGAGCGCGTTTTGCGCCGGAGCGGGGGTTCGAGGGAGTATAGTCATGAGATTTCTTGCGGCAATCTTTTCGCGTCAGGGTTTTGCCGTCCTGTTGTTGTCGACAGTTCTTGCAGCCTGTACCGCGGTGGTGGTGGATGAAGGACCGGGGTACCGTCCGCCAAGGCCTGGACCGCAATTCTGCACCAAGCAGTATGACCCGGTTTGCGCCAGGCGCGGCGGCGACCGCCAAACCTTCGCCAATGCCTGCCTTGCGGAGCGGGCCGGATACCGCATCATCCGCGACGGTCAGTGCCGTGACGGCGGCGGTGGCGGTGGCGAGGAGCAGACGTTCTGTACGCGCGAATATGCCCCCGTCTGCGCCCGTCGCCGTGGCGAACTGCGCACCTTCCCCAATGCGTGCGAGGCCCGCGCCGCCGACTACCGGGTAGTCGACGACGGCCCCTGCTGAGGGGCACGGCTCTCCTATCTCCCCCGTGCTGGGGGAGATAGGGCTTGCCCATCTCTCGGCTGGTCACCCTTGTGACTGCCTCTACGCCGACTGTTTCATCTTGCGGTAATAGGCGATGAACTCAGCCGCCGGCATCGGCTTGGCAAACAGCCAGCCTTGGCCGAAGTCGACATCGCGCTCCAGCAGATAGTCGGCCTGCGCCTGCGTCTCGACGCCCTCGGCAACGATCTTCAACTTCAAGGTCTTGGCCATGTCGATGATATGCGGCGTGACGGAACTGGTGGCGGAATTCGTGGCGATCGTATCGATGAAGGACTTGTCGATCTTCAGCGCATCGAGCGGCAGTCCTTCGAGATGCGAGAGGCTGGAATAGCCGGTGCCGAAATCGTCGATTGCGACGGAATGGCCAAGTTCGCGGGCGCGGATGAGGGTCGAGCGCGCTGAATCGATATTGACGAAACCGCGCTCCGTCGCCTCCAGCCAGATCTGCCGAGGCCGAATTCCGGTGTGCTGCAGGGCCTTTTCGATGACGGGGAGGATCCTTGCCGTTTCGACGTCGGCGGGACTGAGGTTGATCGCGATGTGGAGGGAACGATTGGCGACGAGGAGCCGGTTCAGGTCAAGAACCACATGGGCTACCACCTGGTCGGTGATCGCCGCGATCAGGCCGCTCTCTTCGGCCAGCGGGATGAAGAGATCGGGCCGGACCAGCGAGCCGTCCGGGCGCCTCCAGCGCACCAGAGCTTCCGCTCCGATGCATCTGCCGGTCCTGAGTTCTACGATCGGCTGATAATGGACGATGAATTCGCGCTTGCGTACGGCAATCTGCAATTCTCTCAGCGGCGACAGCCGCCGTCGCGACAGCCAGACAACCGTGCCAATGGCGAAGGCGGCGATAAAGGCGCCAAGCGGAAGCAGCAGCAATCGCTGCCTGCGCACACTGTCCACGATCTGGCTTTCCGGTTCGCTCGCCACTGCGGTCCAGTCCGCCCCGCGCGCGGTGGCGAACAGATGGCCGTCGTCAAGGCCCTTGCCGGGGCCGGCGATGATCTTGTCGATGCGGGCGGAATCCGGCCCGTTCAGCGTGCCGAGCAGGATGCCTTGGTTCGTTGCCAAAGCGAGCTGAGTGCCGGGATCGACGATGACGTCGACAAAGCGCACGGGATCGACAAGGACATTGTGGTCCTTGTAGCGCAGCGCCATCAGCGGATGGTCATGGTTGGCTAAGGGCCGCATGCGCGCCGTGACGGCAACGCCGTCCCGCGTGGTGAAATCCGGAGCGGTTTGCGCGACGCTCCCTTCGGTCGACCCCCAGGACGTGCATTTGAGCAGGCCATTTTCGAAATAGCCCATTTCCTCGATCGCGCGCGTGTTGATGGTGAGTTGCCGCATGCGGGCGATATGGCCATCCGAGCAGCGGTCGCTGGCAAACCGGTCGATCTCGCGCAGTGCATCGGTCGCATCCCTGAGGGATATGTCGGCCCTGGCGATGGCGAGGTTGGCGAACAGCGCCAGGCGGTCATGCTCTTCCTGAACCGCCAGGACCCATGAAAAGTGGAACATCGCCACGATGGGCACGATGGCGCCGAGCAAGGCCAACACCACCGCAGTCACGATGATGCGCGGCCTGTCCATATGCCTCCTGCCTTCGGCCGGTGATGACCTGCCGGTTCCACGCGCAATCCCGCCGGGACGGGCACCGAGCCTCGCTCCAGCGGACCCTTATATGGCTTCGACGTTACGTGACCTTTAATGCGATCCGCGTCGTGGTCGGGTAAGCGCAGTCTTACTCATCCAGCGTCGGATACGTCCCGTCCGCTGGCCCGGCATAGAGCTCACAGCCGCTCTCGTCGGAAATACGCAGGCGGTCGGGAATCTGCGGCATCGCCAGCGTGTGGAACAGCGCGCTGGCGCCGTGCAGGGCGGCACGCAGGTTCGGTGCTTCGAGCGGCACCCTGTCGAGCATCGCTTCGTCGGCATCGCGCGAACGATAGAACTCGATGACGAAGTTCAAGCATGCCTCCATGTTGCGGCGGGAATGCCGCAATCCGTGGTCGCACCAGCTCCGATGCAGGTGTCGACAGGCTCGAAGAGGATCGCGGGGTGCTTCGGAGCGTTAGCCCTTGGACTTCGGCTTCAAACCTGCTTCCGCCTGCTTTACGGTCGAGCCGAAGGGCGAGGCAGGCTTTGCTGCCGTCTTGTCCTTCTTGGGCTTGCGTGTCTCGCGGTTGCTGCGCTGTTGACCCTTGGCCATCTTCTGATCCCTCGTATGTTGACGGTTGGTGCTGCTTAAAGCGCATCGCGTTTGAACGGATTCGTGCGCCGCGCTTTAAGCTCTTGTTTTATGCACGGTCGTTGTCGCAAAACCGCTACGCACCCCTCGGGTCAAGCCCGAGGGCATGCTTTTGAGCGACATGCATTAGCTGGCCGGATTGTCGGCCGCTTCGAGATTGTCTTCCGTTGTCACCCGTTCATAGGTCTCCTGGTCGCTGCGGATGCGGTATTGCGGCGAACCGTCCTTGACCGGCAGCCTGCTCTTGATTTGGAACAGTTCCGCAGCCTTCTGGGCAAGGCCGGTACGGCTCTTCATGCGCACTGTCTGGCCAACGGTGAAAAGATGCGCCGGCGTGTCGGTGCGCGGGCGCGCATTCTGCTGGAAGCGGATCATGCGGCGTTCTCCCTATCGAGTCTCAGCGCGGTTTCGAGTTCGGCGTGGTCGACGGCGACAAGCTGGCTGGTCGCGCTTTTCACCGTCCTTGCCGGCAGATGGATGAAGGTGGCGACACGGCGCCAGGCAGGCCACGACATGCCGTCAATCAGCTCTTCGTCATGGTCGATGTCGTAGTCTCCCGCCGGCAACTTTCCTTCCAGCCCGCCGAGTGCGAAGGGTGCCTCGAAATGCGCGATGGAATGGGTGGTGCGGCCGGACATTTCTTTTACCTCGAAGTTCTATCCTGGCATCGGCATCGTGCCTGGAAGCAAAGCGTCTGTCCGAAAGCAAAAAAGCGGGGCGAACCCCGCTTCTCCTATCACCGGCAATCGCTGGAGATGAGCCTCTTTCGAGAGCTGCCAGTACATCCGTGGTCAGCGTTCATCGAATTCGGCCGGGTCAGATCAGTTGCAGATTGGCGGCCGACTCGCGGCCCTTGGTGTCACGCTCCAGATCGAACTGCAGTTTCTGGCCCTCGGCCAGGCCGGGGAAGCAGGCGCGTTCAAGCGCGCTGACATGGACGAAGACGTCCTTGCCGCCATCGGCCGGCTGAATGAAGCCGAAGCCCTTCTGGCCGTTGTAGAATTTCACGGTTCCCGTGTTCATGTGAGTGTCTTTCAAAGAGAGAAATGAACGCTGGGCAAAATGCGCCGCGCGTTCCCGTATCGGGGATTTGGAATGAGTTTGGCGGGTCGAGAACCTCTGACGCCGCGAGATGCCAAGCTTGGCCCAAAAAACGATCTCATTCTATTAGTCCGAAATTGTGGTTTATTCAAGAAAATTTCCGATAGAATTCGAATGATCCGGAAATTTTACCCCATGTAAATTTTTAAAAAGGCTGCTATGGTTCAATAAT